>CAYLSY010000100.1:0-8258 GCA_964386275.1 uncultured Hyphomicrobiales bacterium | reverse complement strand
AAATAATTTAAATACTAATTTTCCATTATTTTTGTTTTGAATTTTTTTTCGTAAATTAGTTGTCTTTATTTTTTTCAAATTTTACATAACATCATTCAATCGAAAATGATAGAAAAAGAGGTAATGGTTCGCAATAGGTCTGGGTTACACACAAGGCCTGCTGCTCAAATTGTCAAAAGAGCCGCAAAATATAAAAGCGAGATTTACCTTATTCGTGATGGTTATGCTATTAATGCCAAAAGCATAATTGGAGTGATGACGCTTGCCGCAGAACAAGGCGCAAAGCTG
This sequence comes from uncultured Hyphomicrobiales bacterium, assembly GCA_964386275.1. Taxonomy (GTDB): domain Bacteria; phylum Bacteroidota; class Ignavibacteria; order Kapaibacteriales; family UBA2268; genus CAYLSY01. The sequence goes on along the minus strand of CAYLSY010000100.1, from coordinate 7,970 downwards.
ATTTTGAAGATTGACGGTCCCGATGAATCCGGAGCGCTCGAAGATCTTGAGCAATTATTTGCGGACGGTTTCGGCGAATAATAGGAGAAGAAAATGAAACCTCCTGAAATTTTAGAAAGAAAAATTAAAGTAATTGCGACAAATAGGCGTGCAATGCACGATTTCGTCGTGTTGCATCGCTATGAAGCTGGAATTGCTCTATGCGGCACAGAGGTTAAATCGCTTCGTAACTCTAAATGTAGTATCCAAGATGCTTATGCCACTTTTCCCGACAAAGACAAGCTGGAGCTTTACCTAATCAACTTTCATATTAGCCCATATGAGCATGGAAACCGCGAAAACCATGAACCAAAGCGTCCTCGCAAGCTGTTGCTTAATTTGCGCGAACTCAACAAGTTAAGAGTAGCTCTTCAGGAAAAGGGTTTGACGATAATCCCGCTATCAGTTTATTTTTCAGGACCTTTCGTCAAAATCGAAATTGGTTTGGTCAAAGCAAAAAAGAAATATGACAAACGTGAAGCGCTCAAAGAGCGTGAAACAGACCGCGATATTCAAAAAAAATATAAATATTGATAGAAAATAAAAATGAAATTTCCTCCAATAAATGAGCAGATGGACATTATCCGCAAGAACGCTGTCGATGTAATACCTGAGGAAGAGCTACTAGCCAAGCTCGAGCGTTCAGCAAAAACTGGAAAACCGCTAAATGTGAAATTGGGCTGCGACCCAAGCCGACCGGATTTGCATCTGGGGCATGCTGTCGTTTTGCGAAAAATGCGCGAATTTCAGGATTTGGGGCATCTTGCCATTCTCATTGTCGGCGATTTTACTGCAATGATTGGCGACCCGTCAGGCAAATCCAAGACCCGTCCTCAGCTTTCGCTCGAAGAAACTCGCATTAATGGGCAATCTTATCTTGAGCAGGCGACAAAAGTGTTGTCATCCGAACGTCTTAACGTACGATATAACTCAGAATGGCTGCAGAAGATGGATTTCCGCCAAGTGATTGGTCTGGCAGCGCACTATACCGTTGCGCAGCTGCTCGAGCGTGATGATTTCGCCAAGCGTTTCAAAGCAGGTGAACCAATCAGTGTGCATGAATTGCTCTATCCATTGGCACAAGCTATGGATTCAGCCGCCATAGAAGCGGATGTCGAGCTTGGCGGCACCGACCAGAAGTTTAACCTGCTTGTTGGGCGCGAGATTCAGAGGGCATATAACAAAGAGCCACAGGCAATAGTTACTATGCCGATACTCGAAGGCACTGACGGAGTCGATAAAATGAGTAAATCTCTTGATAACTATATCGGTTTAACAGAATCGCCTCGCGAGATTTTTGGAAAAGTAATGTCGATTCCCGACAGTCTTATCGTGCGCTATTTTCGTTATGCCGCATTTGGAGCGGAAAACGAGGCAAAGATGATTGAAGCTGGTTTAGCCGACGGCTCTGTTCATCCACGTGATGCAAAAGTTCGCACTGCTATGGATATCGTCTCAATCTACCATAGCAAAGACGCAGCTCAAGCTGCACTTGATGAATTCGAGCGTATTTTCAAGAAAAAAGAATTACCTGATGAAGTTGAGGAAATTACCCTTGGTTCGAGCAATAAGACAATTTCTGTTGCAGATGCTATTGTTCAGGCAAAACTTGCGCCTTCGAAAAAGGATGCCCGCCGGTTAATTGAGCAAGGAGGCGTATATATAGACGGGGAGCGCATTTCCGATACTTTTGCTATAGTTGACTTAACTGATTTTCATCTATTTAAAGTAGGAAAAAGAAAATTCGCAAGAATAAAAGTATAGGCAAGAATAAAAGTATAGAAAGTATTGCCCAGAGGCTCTTTCTGTGAATTTATTTCTACTATAAATAATAATGAAATGATGTTAATTATTAAAAATATTTCATTATTTCACATCGTTGCGATTTGATAATGTGGCGACCGCAACCTATTTCACAATTTCAAGTCTCTTTGTAATCAGACCCGAAGGTGTTTTCAGACAATAGAAAAAAACGCCCGGGCTGATTTCACCTGCATTAAAAACTGTATCATATTTTCCGGGAGTTAAAAATTTATCGAAAACAACCGCAACTATCCTGCCGAATAGGTCGTGTATTTCCAAAACATGTTTCCCTTCCTCGATAGCAGTGAAAACAATGTTGGTTTGACCTGAGAAGGGGTTCGGGTAGTTTTGCTCAAGTGAAAATGTTCCGGTCGAACCTATTAATCGCACTCCGCCTTCTTTGCAGACATTGTTGAGTGTAAAAGTACCGCCATTACCGGTTATTGAGGCATATCCACCCAAACCACTCGAATTGACAAGGCTGATTGGCGATGCCTCGGCATTTCCGAGCATTGCCATGAAATTGTAAGTTAGAACCAGTCCGGCATTTGCCTGTGCAGAAATTTCGACCGGTATTAGTCTGTAATCGCCGAATAATTTTCCCTTCGGAGTATCGTATTGAGGTTTTAATGTATTGGCATTGACTTTCAAATAGGTTAGAATCTTGTAAATGCCGTTATCAGTCAGCTTTTGCTTGTCATCAAGGTAAAGAGGTAATCCAAAAACATTGCCTGCGCTTTCATCGGCATTGGAAACATGCATGGCGACTATGCCCAAATCCCTTTGAACACATTCTCCATGCAATACAACAATGGCAGGAATTGTGCTTCCGTTACCATAAATATTTATTATCGAAGAAAAATTACCTGTTGATGTAGGCTGGAAGCGAATTAGGATAGTTTTATCGGCTCCGGGCAAGAGGATATCCTGACCACCACCTGATAAAATCGAGAAAAAACTACTATTGGGCATGTCCAAAACAATTGAGTCAACTGTGAAATTTTGTGTACCATTGTTCTTTAAGAGGATAACCGATGTATCGACCATTGTTGGATAATACAATTTCCCAAAATTCACTTCACGAATAAGAACATCGGGCGCAAAGCCAGTGCAGTTGCCGGTTATGCTTTGCGATAAATACGGCGTAAGCAAATCATTTTCAACGAAAACATCAATTCGTGCGGTTTTAGCGCCTTTGCTCTTTGGATTAAAACAAAAGGATACATCGAGCGATTCGCCCGCAGTTAAAATTTTTCCGGAACATTCGGACGTAACGCTGAATTCATCAGCATTTAGACCGGATATTGATATTTCTGATATTTTTACGGAATAGTTGGAATTATTTTTGAGAAATGCGCCGATAAGGGCTATTTTTGAATGAGTGAACGCAATATCCCCCATGTTCACATCATTCGAAACTAGTGTAGGACGCATTATCGTGAATACATTATCCGAAATGTCGGATTGAACTTCGAACGGAATTGAATTAACAATCCAAAAACATGCCGTGCTGTCCTTCGCTGCTGAAGCAAGATATGGGCCGAATGGCGCCCATGCAATCGAATTAACTGCTTCGGTATGACCTAGAAGCTTTTCATCAATTGTCCAAGAACTAGTGTCCCACACGAAAATCGAATCGTTCGAATGAGAGCTTGCCAGTTTTCGACCGTCGGGACTCCAACTGACGGACGATACCCATAACGCCGAAAGTGTGCGCTCAGCTGTATTTGTAGCCAAGTCGAATATGATAATGCCGTTGTCTGAGCTTGAAGCGGCGACTTTGTCGCTACCGGGATTCCAAGATACCGATGAAATTCTACCAGTATGCTGAAATGCGTTTTGCTCAGCGCCCGACAGAATATTCCACACCCTTAGATACTTGGAAACGCTGCCTGCGGCAATCAAATTGCAATTTGGACTAATCGCAACCGCATTTACTGCGGCAGTCATCGGATAACTTTTGATACGCTCACCTGTCGCGGCCTTCCATAGGATTACAAGGCTGTCCGAACCAGCCGAAGCAATGTATTGACCGTCGCTGCTCCAAGAAATGGAGTTGATTTTTTTGCCATGTCCGCGTAATGTGTGGATATGCGCTCCTGTTGCAGCATTGCGGATAACGATTGATGAATCTTCGCCTGCGCTTGCGATTTGAGTGCCGTCGGGATTATACGCTATCGAAAAAATGGCTCCGCTATGGTATCCCGAAAGAGTTCTCGAGAGCGAATAATCGCTTAAATCCCAGATTTTTATTGTTGTATCGCTGCTTGCTGATGCTATTTCTAATCCATTGGGACTAAAAACAGCTGAATTAACAATGCTGCTATGACCGCGGAAAAATACGGAAGTATCTGCATAATCGCTGCTGCTCATCTGTCTTACACGCACTAAACACGAGTTTGAATTATTAAATGGCGCTTTCCACAAATAGGAAAAATCTTTTGCCAAAGAAGTGATTTGAGACCAATTTGCGCCATTATTGGTGGAGTATTCGATAAAAATAGCTGAAGCCGGAAACGAGCCCTCCCAGCGGATTGAAGTATCTTTGCCGCTAACGATTTGTTCGCCTCCGTTTGGGAAAAGCAGCTTCAGTTTTGGGTTTGACGGAGGTATGAATGGAATTCCGCCAGATGTGTAAAAATCGTTTCCGGAACATGCGTCGCTCGAGATTGTAAAATGAGCGATAGACAATGCAGAATCCTTGGGAATATACTGAATTGACAGCGTTCGGCTCGAACCAGCTGAAAGCGTGAACGGCGGCTGACTCCCGCCATAATCAACAATCGAAAAGTCAGAATTGTCCGATGTAATATTATTTATCGTAACATCAGCTACTGCTGCGCTTATCGTCAGATGTCTGGTTGTCGCAACACCAGTGGTTTGGCGTCCGAAACGCAGCCAATATGCAGGACTATAGCTAATATGAGGCATTTGTTGTTCGGTTAAAATGTAATTCGTTTGGCAACTAAATGATAGTTTCGGAATATCGATTTTAAGTGTATGAGTCTGGGAGCAACTTTTAGGTGCATCCCAACGTAATTTGAATAATTCTTCACCACTGGCTTTTTGAATAATTGAAAATGCCGAAGCGAGGCAAACTTCATTATCTGTGATATTTTCAAAATACAAACCGCCGCTTCCATCGGCTATTGTTTTAAATTCCGCTGGAGTATTGCTTTTCAATGAAATAAAATAGTAGCTCAATCCATTGGACACCGCGTCGATAATAGTATTTTCGGCATTTATTTTTCCGTTGGGACAATTGTCGGTAATTACGATTATAATTTTCTTGTATTTAGCCTTGGAAGCGAGTTCAGAAGCTGAATTCGTGAATTTGCCGAAAAGGTGAGCAAAATCGATACCTTCATGAAATATGACATTTTGAGCGATTGAAATCATCGAATCCAAATCCGCTGAAAAGCCCCAATGAGCCAAGTTATTGTGATTGAAGCCAAGCAATGCCGCCTCGGATTGTCTATATCGCAATGACTCAAGGATGATTTCCACAGCGGATTTCACTAATTGAGCCGTAGCGTTGTCTTTCGATGAAATATCGAATACAATAGTTGCCGACAGCGGCGAGCCGGTTAGAAAATTCGGCGCCGTAAAAGCGGTTACTGGGCATACTGTGCCGTTATCCGTGATTATGAAATCGTCAGAATTCAAATTGGATAAATTGAGTGCTTCCCCATTACTCGATGCCGAAATGCCTATTTCGCAAGCTGGAAATAAGTTCGAGTTGATTTCGGGCGCTATTAATACTGCAGACTCAAGGCTGAAACAAGCATACACAAGGGCTAACAATGAGGTCAAAATATATTTTTTCATTTTTTATCTCCGAAAATCATTTAACTAATGGCGTTTCAACAATTACTTCAACAGTTCGGCAATAGAAGCGCCCTTCTGGCAGCGTGTTGTCATAGAGTTGTAACGATTTGCCGAGTCCTTTGATTTCGACATTATCTAGTTTAAGCGCACGAGCCATGTTCCTAGCCCTGCCTTCCGATAACTTAATGTTATACTCATCTTCGCCCATTCGGTCGGTATAACCCGTTATTGTTACTTTTGAGTTTGATTCGATGCGGTCTTTAATGAATTTAGACTGGCGAAGCTGCTCCTGGCTTAGTTGCGGACTGTTGAATTCGAATAAAATAATGCTGTAATAATCGATACGCTTATCTGAAGTCTGCTTTTGACTTTTTTGTTTGATTGTTTTCTGTTCGATTTTCAACGTTTGCACCGGCGAAATGGCTGTTGACCCGTCTTGGCCGACAGCTTCGATGAAGTATTCAATAGCCTTTGCCGTAGAGGGGATGCTCGATTTTTCGTCGTTAATGTTCCAATCGACAGCTGTGGGTGGAATTCCTGAGTTTGTAAATTCCTTGAGTATGCGTTCACCTTGGCGGGCAACCACTCTCCAGAAATCAATTGCTGATTCGGACTTGACAATTGGATAAAAACGAATGACATTCGGGGTAACTTGCCGCAATGTATCGTTTGTTATGACCGGTGCAGTGATATCGTAGTTATCGCAGTAAATCTCGACTCTGCGGTTTTCCTCAGCGCCATCGGGCGAATCCGGCGTCGACGGATTCGATGGCAAATTCTTTGTCGATATGCTTATTCTATTGTCAGAAATCTGCCAAATATTCTTGAAATAAGCTGCTACAGCCTCTGCACGAGCGCGGGATAATTCCAAATTGCCTTTCTCGTCGTTTATATTTGCATTGCAGCCAACCAAGCGGATTTTCGTTTTCGGATTGTCCGAAAGCCGCTTGCCTATTATGTTAAGAACATTATAATATGTTTGCATTGTTGATGTGTTATATAAATCGTTCAGGTTGAATTTGGCAGCCATTTCCTTGGTTAACAGATTATATCGCTGCGGTATTTCTGCATCGTTTTCTTCAAAGAAAATATAGGACAGCAAAGGCTTCATACTTGTTGAAAGGAACTCTTCGACATTGACAGGCACATTCTTCAACTCCTTGCCGTCGTCAATCGTTACAGCGCGCACTGATACCTCGATTTTGTTCTCTTTTGCAGCAATAACAGGCTGCTCAAGCGGTTTTTCAGCTATCTTGGGTTCAGATTTAACCGAAGGCTTTTCGATTACTGGCTCGATTTTCGGTTTTGGCTGCTCAGGAACAGAAATAAATTCTGCAATGTTGAATACTAAAGCCAGACCAGCTGAAACGAAATGAGCGTTCCATTTAAGGTCCTGAACAACATTCGTTAAACCGAATGACGCTTTGCCGAAAATAGCCAGTTGGACGGAATTATCGTAATTAAGCGGAAATTCCTTGCGCAGCATTATTGATGCGCCCAGCAAAAATCCGGACACATTCTGAACATCGCCAGAATTATTATTCCTTAAACGTGTTCGGGTATCGAGAAATACACCTTCGTTCGTTGGCTTGACCAGCTCTTCCTTTTGTTCATATGTTTTTGAAAGCGGCAGTCCGAAACGAGGTCCAAGGTAAATGCCGAAATCCTCAGAAATACGCCAGCCAAACATCGGCTCCAGCGCAAGCGTTCCGAGTTTAGCATTCAATGTGTGCCGAGATTCGCCGGCTGCTTCTTCGCCGTTGATGCCGATTATCAGAGGCTCGTTCTTTTCGAAATCTGCATTCTGTTGGTCATAACCAGCATTCAGCAAAATGGAAAAGTGTTTCCCAAGAGATAATTCTGCAAATGCTCCAAAGCCTATGCCCATCGCGGAACCTGACTCATATTGAGGACAACAGCTCGGAACGCCGGGCAATGCCCGAAAATCAGAAGAATGGAAATTATATAATATGCCGCCAATGATACCGGCTTTTAGCGCTGTTGTGTCTGCTGGCTTCTGTTCTTGAGCGAGAGCATTTGCCGAATGAAGCAATAGTATACAAACGGCTAGAAACATTAGAATACGTTTCATTTCGTACCACTTCTTTTATTATTTTTCTACTATAAAGAAAAAATGAAATTTTTAAATTATACACAAGTATCTTTTAATTTACATTGATTTATTTGAAAAGTGGCAACAGCCACCTTTATTGTTCAGCGCCTATGACAGTTTTCGGTAAATACGGCAAAAACTAAATTGAACAATATTCTCCAATTCTCCAATTTTTTTTACTTTTTTG
>CAYLSY010000099.1:0-8261 GCA_964386275.1 uncultured Hyphomicrobiales bacterium | reverse complement strand
AAAATAAACAACGAATCTTCGAAATATTATTTACTAAAAAATTTCATGGATATATATTATCTTTGTAAATAAAAGTAGTTGAATTTAAATTTTTAGGGCATATATGAATATTTTTGATAAGTGTTACAGTTTTACTCGTTCCGACGAAGCGAAAAGTCTTGGACTATACCCGTATTTTCATGCTGTTGAGGAAAACGAGGGACCGGTTGTCATGATGGGTGGTAGAAAAGTAATCATGGCTGGTTCGAATAACTACTTAGGTTTGACCGCCCATCCGAAAGTTCGTCAAGCCGCTATAGAAGCGACAAATCGATATGGTACGGGCTGCTCTGGCTCGCGATATTTGACTGGTACAATCGACCTGCATATTCAACTTGAGCATCGGCTCGCAAAATTTATGGGAACCGAAGACGTTCTGCTTTTCAGCACCGGTTACCAAACTGCATTAGGAGCAATTTCTGCGCTGGTGCAAAAAGGCGAATGGCTGGTTTCCGACCGCGAAAACCACGCCTGTATTATTAACGCCGGCATTCTTGCCAAGGGCGGATATGCCGAATTTGTGAGATATAAACACAACGATATTGAAGACTTGGAGCGCGTTTTGGGCAGAATTCCAATGGAAGATGCCAAATTGATTGTTACCGATGGCGTTTTTTCTGTTACCGGTGAAATAGTCAATCTTCCGGGTATGCTCGAAGTGGCAAAGAAATACAATGCACGGGTCATGGTCGACGACGCCCATGCAATAGGTGTTATCGGAAACGGCGGTCGCGGAACGGCTTCTCATTTCGATAAAGTTGCAGAAACAGATTTAACCATCGGCACTTTTTCCAAAACGTTTGCTTCGCTTGGCGGTTTCATTGCCGGACCCGAACGTGTTATGAATTATGTTAAACATCATTCGCCGGCTTTAATTTTCAGCGCAAGTCCCACGCCTACTTCCTGCGCTGCAACGCTTGCCGCTCTCGATATTCTCGAAGAGAATCCTCAACTTGTCGATAAATTAAATGCAAATGCCGACTATGTTCGCAAGGCATTGACGGAGTTGAAGTTCAATGTTGTTCAAAGCCAAACGGCTATTGTTCCGGTCGTAATCGGCGATGTCGAAAAATCGCTGCTATTTTGGAGAAAGCTGTTTGACCGCGGTGTATTCGTCAATGCGTTTGTGCCTCCCGGCGTGCCGCCGAACCTGTCGATGATGCGCACAAGCTACATGGCGACCCACGAACAGGAGCATTTGGATAAAATTATCGAAGTATTTAAAATCGTCGGCAAAGAGCTTGGAATGATTTAATTATAATGAACTTCATTAAAAAATACTTTTCAGAAATACATAAGCCCCGGCTGATGGCGTTGGATATTTTCAAATACATCGGTCCGGGGCTGCTTGTTACCGTCGGATTCATCGACCCGGGTAATTGGGCATCGAATATTGCCGCCGGCTCGAGCAATGGCTATACTTTGCTGTGGATGGTTACGCTTTCGACGTTGATGTTGATATTCTTGCAGCATAATGCCGCTCATCTCGGTATTGCCACAGGTCTTTGCCTATCGGAAGCATCGACCAAACATTTACCAAAAGTATTAAACAGATTTGTGCTTGGCTCGGCTATTATGGCATCGGTATCGACAATTATGGCTGAATTGCTCGGCGGAGCGATTGCACTGGAGATGCTTTTGGGTTTGCCAATTAGAATCGGAGCTGTGCTTGTTGCTGGTTTTGTCGTTTGGATGTTGTTTTCGAACTCATATCGTAAACTGGAAAAGTGGATTATCGGCTTCGTATCGCTTATCGGAATATCTTTTATATTCGAACTTAGCCTTGTCGAAATAGACTGGGGCGCCGCTGCTATGGGCTGGGTAACCCCGTCATTTCCTCATGGTTCGATGTTGATAATAATGAGCGTGCTTGGCGCTGTCGTCATGCCGCATAACCTGTTTTTGCATTCGGAAGTGATTCAGAGCCGCCAATGGAATCTTAGGGATAAAACAATAATTAAAAAGCAACTGAAATATGAATTTGCCGATACTCTGTTTTCAATGATAGTTGGCTGGGCAATCAACAGCGCAATGATAATCCTTGCCGCGGCAGCTTTTTTTACGAATTCCGTAAGAGTAGATGAACTGTCGCAAGCAGAAGTAATGCTTAAGCCGTTGTTGGGCAATGCAGCATCGATTGTGTTTGCATTTGCGTTGCTATTTGCCGGCATTGCATCGTCGGTAACGGCTGGAATGGCTGGCGGAACAATTTTTGCCGGAATGTTCGGTGAACCTTATGATATTGCAGATAAACACTCGCGAGTTGGCGTTCTCGGCACAATAATTTGCGGATTAATTGTAATTTTCCTTGTCAGCGACCCATTCAACGGCTTGATAATTTCGCAAATGCTGCTGTCGGTGCAGCTTCCGATTACGATTTTCCTTCAAATCTACCTAACGTCCTCAAAAAAAGTAATGGGCGAATTTTCTAATTCGAAATTCGATTCCGCGCTGCTTTGGGCAATCGGATTGATTGTCGCTGCGCTCAATATTATGCTGCTAATCAGCAGTATTTAGTATTGCTGTATAACCGTTCCTGCTCTGCCTTTTGTCTGCGTTGTAACTTGAGCGCAAAATTCTTCTGTTTTCGATTGAGCCACATTTGCGGTAAATTCCGCTGCATCGTGGTATAATTCTTCGTATGAGAGTGCGTATTGGCTGATGAGGCTTTTTATTATCGAAATATCTTCGTAAGAGCAAAAGACCTTAACCGGTATTGTAACATGGATGGGTTTTCGTTCGCATAGCTCCAAAACGGCTTCAGTAGCGTCCGAATAAGCTCGCGCAAGCCCGCCGACACCGAGTTTTGTTCCGCCGAAATAGCGTGTAACAATTACTATGATATCCGAATAATCGAATTTATTGATTACGAACAGTATCGGTTTGCCAGCCGAGCCATTTGGTTCGCCGTCGTCCGAAGCGCGAAATTCCAGCCCATCGGCGCCGATTCGCCAAGCGAAGCAATTGTGGGTTGCATTGTAAAACTCCTTGCGAATTGATTCGAGGAAAGCGAGGGCTTCTTCTTTGGTATGGACATAGCTTGCTGTTGCGATAAATCGTGAGCCTTTTATTTTAATTTCTGTCCGTTCCTTCTTGGCTATTGTGTAGTAAAAGTCCTTTTTTGTCATAATATTTCAGTATGATATTCGACTTTAATAAATCAATCAATCAACTCAAAGGTTTTTCAATGAAAATCGGAATGGTTTGCTATCCGACATACGGCGGCAGCGGAATTGTCGCCACCGAACTCGGCTGCGAGCTTGCGCGGCGCGGACACGAAGCGCATTTTATCAGCTATGCGCTGCCGACACGTTTGAATAAATATCAAGATAACGTGTATTTTCATTATGTTGAATTTCCGCACTATCCGCTATTCGAATTCCATCTTTATTCGCTGTCGCTTGCCGGCAAAATTATTGATGTTGCAAGATACGAAGGACTCGATATTCTGCACGTCCATTATGCCATTCCGCATGCTATCAGCGGGTTTCTTGCCAAACAAGCGATGGGCGCCGATGCTCGTTTCAAGCTAGTAACGACTTTACATGGCACCGATATTACTCTTGTTGGTCTTGAACCGACTTATTTACCTCTGGTCAAGTTTTCGCTCGAAAATTCTGATGCTATAACCGCTGTTTCCAAGTATCTCGCCGATAAAACAGTTCAGAATTTTTCGATTCACAAAAATATTGAAATTATTCCGAATTTTGTCGATATTAATTTATATAAACGCGGAAACTATGCACAGCTCAAACAAAACGTCAGTTGCTGCAAAGAAAAGGTGATGGTGCATATATCGAATTTCCGTCCGGTCAAGCGAGTTGCCGATACTATTCGAATACTAAAACTTGTATTGGAAAAGCATCCAGTGCGCTTGCTGCTTATCGGCGATGGACCCGACCGGCAAGAATGCGAGAGATTGGCTCGTGAACTTGGAGTTGCAGAACGGGTAAAGTTCTTGGGTATGCAGACTTCTTTTGTCGAGTTGTTAAGCATTGCCGATGTGTTTTTGTTGCCGAGCCAATCAGAAAGTTTTGGGCTTTCGGCGCTCGAGGCGATGAGCTGCGGCGTACCGGTTGTAGCTTCGAATATTGGCGGTATACCAGAGCTGGTCAGACATGCCGAAAATGGCTTCGTTGCAGAATTTGGCGACGTTGAGCGTATGGCGAAATACGTTATTGAGTTATTCGATAACACGAAGAAATGGAAAATATTTTCTGAAAATGCGCGTAAGAGCGCTGTAGAATACTTCAACATTTCGACCGTTGTAAATATGTATGAGGATTTGTATAAGGGTTTGGTTAATTATACAGAACCGAATAAATAAACCCACATTGTGGGTTAATTATGCGTAAAATTCATTTTGAAAAGCGGTAATTGTCGTCTTATACATATAAATAAAAAAAAGGGAACACACATTATTGTTCCCTTTTGTTATCTCTTCGATTTTTTTTAATCGCAACTCATATTATTTTTTGTACGGTTTAGTTGAATCAACCAGCGCATCGAGCAATCGTTTGTATTGTTCGGCTTGAGCGCCGGAAAATTTTGCACGCTGGAGGTAATTAACCAGATTTTGCGCAGTCGTCAAAGGAATTTCCAAGACAATTTTATCGTTTTCGGTTTTCTTTTCGTCAGAAGCTTTTTGTAAGGCATCCTTTAAAAGGTTTTTGCAAACAAGAAACTCATCGACTTCAGAGCCCTGAATATCAATGCTGTTCAGCGTTTTAAATGCGAATATAAGGTCGCTCGCAATAATCGTAGGCTTTAAAACTATTTTATCAGGTTGTTGAGCAGGCTGATGTGCTTGAGCGAAAATATAAGTTGTGCATACAATAAACATGCTCACAAAAAGAGTTATTTTTTTCATTTGAATACCTTTTAGTTATATGTTAAAATTTATTGAAAACTTGTGCAATAGCGCTGATAATCCGACTTGTTGTGCAGCATAATCGATGTTGAATTCTTTCAATTTAATGCCGAGACCACCCGAAAAACCAGATAACTTTTTGTTGTTATCAGGAGTAAGCAAGCGGCGGATTTCGTTGTCGTAACCAAGCCTAACTTGGATATATTGACCAAGATACAGCTCGCCGCCGATTGAGAAATTCAAGAATCGCTCAAAAAAATTATCTTGCTTATCCGCTAAACTTTTAAAAGTAAGGTTGACGAGTAACGGCAAGCCTTCGAGCCGGTGGCTGACCCCCATGCGAATATCGAGCGGCAGACTTTCGCTTGTATTTTCGAATTTTGATATTTGAAAACCTGAATGCAGAATCGATACGCCGATGTTTGTGCGATTATCCGGCAATAGGTAGAGCAGTCCTAAATCTACGGCAAACGCTGAAGAGCTGTATGTATCGATTGTTTCGTAGATGAATTTTGCCGTTGCGCCCCAAAACAGGTTAGTATCGAGTTTATTAGCATAACTAATTCCGAAGGAAATGTCGGATGCGGAAAAATCGCCTGTAATATTTCCCGTTGCGTCTGCGCGGTCGAACGAGCCGTAGCTTGTGTAAACGGCAGATGCGGCAAAAGTTCCCCAATCCTTATAATTTGTGATAAATGATATTGAACCGGAGTTTATATCAAGGATATGCTTGAAAAATGTAGCAGATAATGGCTTTTCGGTAACTGTTGCAACAGATGCAGGATTGAAGAACAGCGCCGATGGGTCATTCGGAATCGACACGAAACATCCGGCAATACCGGCAGCGCGGGCGCTTGATGTATAGCGCAAGAAATTGAAAGCGGAACTTGCTTCGAGTTCGCCAATGCCAATGATGAATATAAATGAAAAAGCGGTTAAAACAAAGCAGCTTCTCTTAAGCATCTGATTTCCTGATTAGTAAAAAAAACAGGGTAGAGAATACAAATATCAGCCCATCATTTTTTTATAATTATCCAACCATTCGGTGAAAAAGCGCGGCGGACGTTGCGCGCGCATCGTTACAGCATTTAAATAGCTGTGAACGGTATATCCTTTAGCTATTGTCGTATTACCGTGAAAAATATTATATTCGAATTTTATTCGCGCTCCCATGTTTTCTTCGCGCAATGTTGCCTCAATATCAAGCAAATCATCGTAACGTGCTGGAGCGATGTATTCGGCATGTGCCTCGATAAGTGGCAGAAAAACTCCGGCATCTTCGAAAAGCGTGTAGGGCATACCGAATGAGCGCATCAGCTCGCTGCGTCCGACTTCGAAAAAATCAAAATATGTGCCGTTGTTGACTATTCCCATCTTGTCGGTGTCGCAATAGCGAACGCGGAAATGGGTAGTATGAGACAGTATAATTAGTTTGGACATTAATTTAGCTCTATTATTTTATTTTATTAAACATCTCAATAAGCCTGCTGTAATCATCTATCGTATAAAATTCAAATTCAATTGAGCCGCTATATTCGCTTTTGGGTTGAATACGCACTTGAGTTCCGAATTTTTGACGTAAAATGTTTTCGTCTTCTTCACGCTGGGCGGCGGTTTCCGGACTTACGTTATCCTTGGGTTGCTTGCGTTTTTTTTCCTTAGGAAATTCTTTTCGGACGACCTTGCCGAATGGACGAAATACAACGATTCCGGCTTCGACATCCTTTACAAGCTGCTCGGTTGCGCGAACGGACAGATTCGAATCGATAATAGCTGTCCATGCGGGAATAATATCGGTCTCCTTGCTTAATGCGAGCAAAGAGCGTGCATGGCCGTTAGAAATTTCCTTTTTGCGGAGGCTTTCCGGCCCTTTTTCGGGCAAACGCTAATGGCGTATGAAATTTGTAACAGTAGTTCTATCCTTGCCGACTTTTCGGGCGACTTGTTCTTGCGTATAGTTGCATTCTTCAATGAGGCGTTGATAGCTGCTGGCGATTTCAATGGCATTGAGGTCTTCGCGTTGAACATTTTCAATCAATGCAAGTTCGAGCATATCAATATCGCTGACGTTTTCGCGGATATAAGCGGGAATCTTAACCAAACCCGCTGCTGTTGCTGCGCGAAGACGACGTTCGCCGAAAATCAATTCATAACCGTTGACTGCTCGACGTACTGTAATCGGTTGAATAACGCCATGCTCCAATATTGAGTTCTTCAAATCATCCAAGGCTTGAGGCTCGAACTCTTTTCGAGGCTGATAAGGATTATGAACGATTTTAGAAATCTCGATTTCGGTTAGTTTACTCGAGGGCTCTTCTTCGTCATGGAATTTAAAGCCATGGTCGCTAAACTCAATCGAAGGGAGCAATGCCCCCAAACCTTTTCCTAATCCGGTGTTTTTTTTCTGCTGCATTTGTGTTGACATTTTATGGGATTTTTTCCTTTAGCTTGATATTTAATGATTTTGATGATATTTTTCGAGCATTTCCTTATTCTTTTCAATTACTTCTTGCGCCAGTTCAAGATAATTTCTCGCTCCTGCGCTGACGGCATCGTAAAGCAAAGCAGGCTTGCCGTGGCTGGGCGCTTCCGAAAGTCTTACATTACGCGTAATAACCGTGCGAAAAGCTTTGTCGTTGAAGTGCTTTCGAACCTCATCGACGACTTGATTGGATAAACGCAATCTGCCATCGAACATCGTAAGTAAAACACCCTCAATATCGACTTGAGGATTGAGCCGGTATCGGACAATCGAAATCGTATTGAGCAATTGACCCAAACCTTCGAGAGCATAATACTCGCATTGCACCGGAATCAAAATCGAATCGGCGGCTGTAAGAGCGTTTAGAGTCAGCAATCCGAGCGATGGGGGACAGTCAATGATAATAAAAGCATAATCATCCGAAATTTTTCGCAAAATCTTTCTGAGGGCTGATTCTCGGTTCGTATGGCTGACCATTTCGATTTCGGCGCCGACAAGGTTGATATGCGACGGCACAAGTTTCAAGTAAGGTAGCTCGGTTTCTTGAATGGCTTGATTTATATCCGCTTTGTTGACCAGCGCTTCGTAAACAGTATAGTCCAAATATCGGGAATCGATGCCGAGACCATTCGAAGCATTTGCCTGAGGGTCGATATCGACCAGTAAAACTTTAAGTTCCGCAGCCGCAAGCGATGCTGCAAGATTGATTGAAGTCGTTGTTTTTCCTACGCCGCCCTTTTGGTTGGCTACAGCAATGATTTTACCCATAGTTGTATAACTTTTAAAAAAATTAATTATCTAATGGAATTTGAAAGACAATGAAAAAGCCATTAAAATGATGTTTTAATTTTTTAATGCTTATATTATTCA
>CAYLSY010000098.1:0-8304 GCA_964386275.1 uncultured Hyphomicrobiales bacterium | reverse complement strand
TGAGATTTTGAATAAAAAAGAATAATATCATGCATTTTTTGAAATTGCCTTTGAACGTTCGTCCATCGCCTGTAATGCCAAACAACCTCATTCCGAAAGTTTTTCTTTTCGAAAATCAAATCGCAAACGATTTTCAGGTAATGCGACATCGTCGGGTCGCAATGAAGGAAAAAGCTGCCGGTATCTTTGAGCAATTTATGCATATAAAAAATGCGGTGCGCCATTGTCGTCAAATAAGCCGTAGCGCTACGGTCAAGGTTATCCATGAACTGAAGGAACTTATAAAGCTCCATTTGGTTTAATTCTAGCAGTTCGTTCATCGAATCGTAATATTTGACGCCGCTCCAAGTATCGGAAAATGCTTCCTTTTGCGCTTTAGTATCAGTTGAAACCGGCGGCTCGAATATAACGGAATAATCCCTCTTCGAATTGAACGGCGGGTCGATATAAATCAAATCAATAAACCCATTGGGATACTTTTCGTAAAGCTCTTTCAAAATATCAAGGCAATCGCCGAAATATAGCTCTTTCATTGCGTTAACTCAATTAATCAAATAAAACATGATTGTTGTTATTGTTTGTTATATCAACTCTTTTTGTTGCAATTTTAAACAAGGACGAATCAACACCGCTGGGCATACGGATTTCTTTGCCTTCGAGTAACTCTTCAATAGTTATTATTTGTATTTTATCGAAGTTATAATTCGGATATTTACCTGCGCTCTTTGCGGCGGCAAGCATTGGTTGCGTTATTTGATCTTGAAAACATACAAAAACGCCAATATCGGCATTATTGCTATTGATTACTTCAATGAATTCACGAATATTCTTAACATTGACTTTACCGCTCTTAACTTCAATCAGAATTCTGCCTTTTTCCTTACCGGCTTTTGGAAAAGTAATATAGCCGTCCCAGCCGCCATCGGCAGATTTTTTAGGATTTAATATTCCTCCAATAAGAAACTCAACAACCCATTCTTGAAATTCATATCTTCCTTTTTTATCTTTTATCGCCAGTTCTTTGGCTGAGGCGATATCTTTGGGAAATCCGTGAATCGAAATACCTTTTTGAAAATCAATCCTTTTATTATCCGGTATAGGTTTAATAATTCTTTCAAGGATTAATTTAATTGCAAGATGAGAAATATCTGTCCCCAGCCAATTCCTGCCTAATCTTTCGGCGACGGCAATCGTAGTTCCGCAACCGCAGAAGAAATCGGCGACGACATCGCCTTCGTTCGAAGATGCTTTAATTATTCTTTCCAATAGAGCTTCGGGTTTTTGAGTCGGGTAGCCGAGGCGCTCTTTGGCTGCCTGATTGATTATTGGCAATACAAACCAGTCTCTTGGAGGAACTCCATCTGTTAAATATTGACGATAAGTATTATCATCTTCTTTTGGAGGGTCATTTCTGCCATCCTTATATCTAAGCCTATATCTTCCATTTTCATCTTGATACTTGAATTTTCGTTTAATTGTATAATCACTATAATTCTCAGCAACTTCTTTCCAATAGAAATTCAGATTAACTGATTTGGAGTAAAACAAAATAATATCATGCTTTTTGTTCCATTGTTTCTTAGAGAGTTCCCTCTCTTTATAGCACCAAACCAATTCATTCCTGAAATGTTTATAGCCAAAAATCAAGTCGCATAATATTTTCAAATAATGACTCATGTTCGGGTCGCAATGCAAGTAAAAAGAGCCCGTGCTTTTCATAACTTCACGCATATAATAAATCCTTACAGCCATTGTCGAAATATAGGCTACGGTCGATTTGGACACATTGATTTCATCCAAATTCTTGAGGAATTTATATACATCAAAATTCAAATCAGCCATTTCGTTCATATTGTCGATATACGATACATTGCTCCAAGTATCCGCAAAAGCCTCTCGCTGCGCTTTGGTGTCTTTCATATCAATGTCTTCGAAAAGGATATTGTAGTTCCTTTTCGAATTGAACGGCGGGTCGATATAAATCAAATCGATGAACCCGTTGGGATATTTTTCGTATAACTCCTTTAAAACATCAAGGCAGTCGCCGAAATATAGCTCTTTCATTGCGTTTTTTTTATTAATTTTTATTAAATATTTGAAATTTATAAGCTAAGTAATTTAAGAAAAATAATCCTCTTACCAAAATATAAAAAGATGCCCGACGCTTCGTAAGTGTCGGACATCTCTAAAATCAAGTCATCGGATGAGCAAGATTATTTCTTATGCTGTGCATCGACAACGGCAATAGCAGCCATATCGATGATTTCCTGCACTTCGCAGCCGGTATGAAGCACGTGGACGGATT
This sequence comes from uncultured Hyphomicrobiales bacterium, assembly GCA_964386275.1. GTDB lineage: Bacteria > Bacteroidota > Ignavibacteria > Kapaibacteriales > UBA2268 > CAYLSY01. The sequence goes on along the minus strand of CAYLSY010000098.1, from coordinate 5,999 downwards.
TGCTCAAGCCAAGCACAATCGGACCAAATGCGCGGCAATTGCCGACTTTCATCAACAACTTGTATGCGATATTGCCTGAATCAAGGTCGGGGAAAATCAATATATTTGCATCGCCTTGCAGCGCGCTGAAAGGATATTGTTCTTTTGCAATATCTGGCACAACAGCCGTATCAGCCTGCATTTCGCCATCAACAATGAGATTCGGATTGCGTTTGCGGATAATTTCGAGCGCTTTTTGCATCTTTGCTGGCGATTCGCCTTGCGATGAGCCGAAATTGCTGTAAGATAAAAGCGCAACTTTCGGAATCATGTCGAAATTCGAAATGAATTCGGCAGATTGAAGCGCAATATCCGAAATATCTTCGGCAGTAGGATTGATGTTAACTGTTGTGTCGGCAAGGAACATCGTAGCTTTTTGCGTCTGCATAATATACAAACCGGAAACTTTGTTGAAACGTTTGTCGTGTCCGATGATTTGCAAAGCGGGACGAATAGTGTCCGGATAATGCGACGTCAAGCCCGAAAGCATGGCGTCGGCATCGCCTTTATGCACCATCATTGCGCCGAAGTAATTAGAGTTCGTAAGCAATTTCTTGGTTGCGTCGGCTAAAGTTCCGCCCTTGCGTTGACGAAGTTTGAAGTATTCGTCGATGTAATCGTTGATTTTTTCGTAGCTTTTCGGATTAATTATACGTATACCGTTAATATCATAGCCGTTTTCGGCGGCAACTTTCCTAATCCGTTCTTCGTTACCGATAAGTATCGGTTTTGCAATACCTTCTGTGGTGCAAGATATAGCGGCGCGAATAATTTTCGGCTGCTCGCCTTCGGGGAAAACCAACACTTTAGGGTCGGCGGCGGCTTTTTGGTAAATCGGAGCCATGATGCGCTGCGAGCGTCCCATGCGAATATCGAGCTGCAAACGGTATGCGTCGAAATCTTCAATCGGCTTTTTGGCAACGCCGGTATCCATTGCGGCTTTGGCGACTGCAGGGGCAACCCAGGTTAAAACGCGCGGGTCGAACGGTTTCGGAATGATATAATCGCGTCCGAATGCCATTTCCTTTACGCCATAGGCGCGCTTCACGTTGTCTGGCACATCTTCCTTAGCGAGTTTTGCCAGAGCATACGATGCGGCCTGCTTCATCGGCTCGTTGATTGCCGAGGCGTTCACATCGAGCGCTCCGCGGAAAATGAACGGGAATCCAAGCACGTTGTTGACCTGATTCGGATAATCCGAGCGACCGGTCGCCATAATGACGTCCGGACGAGCTTCTTTTGCATCTTCGTAGGTAATTTCCGGGTCGGGATTTGCCATGGCAAAGATAATCGGGTCTTTAGCCATCTGCTTAATCATTTCTTTCGTAACGCAATTGCCCTGCGAAAGACCTACAAAAACGTCGGCTCCGACAAGAGCATCGGCGAGTGTGCGGGCATCGGTTTCAATAGCGAATTCCTGTTTGAACTCGTTCATGCCTTTTTCGCGACCTTTGTAAATAACTCCTTGAGAATCGCACAAAATCACGTTTTCTTTCTTAAGACCAAGGCTGATGTGGAACTTCGAGCAGGCAATGCCGCTGGCGCCTGCGCCGTTATAAACGACCTTCAGGTCTTCCATCTTTTTGCCAACAAGCTCGCAGGCATTGAGCAATGCCGCGCCGCTAATAATTGCCGTGCCGTGTTGGTCATCGTGGAAAACAGGAATTTTCAATGATTTCTTCAATGCTTCTTCGATATAAAAACATTCGGGACCTTTGATATCTTCGAGGTTAATGCCGCCGAAAGTCGGTTCCAACACTTCGCAAACTCGGATGACTTCTTCTACATTTTTTGAATTTAATTCGATATCGAATACGTCAATGTCGGCAAATGCTTTGAACAAAACGCCTTTACCTTCCATTACGGGCTTTCCGGCTTCGGGACCGATGTCGCCCAAACCGAGAACAGCCGTTCCGTTTGAAATTACGGCAACTAAATTGCCTTTTGCGGTATAATCATAAACTTTAGAAACATCTTTGTGAATTTCGCGGCACGGTTCGGCTACGCCAGGAGTATAGGCGAGCGATAAATCGCGCTGCGTAACGCACGGTTTGGTGATAATGACCTCGACCTTGCCTTTTCGTCCCATGCTGTGGTATTCGAGGGCATCTTCTTTTGTGATTTTCATATAGTCTCCTAACTAAACTAATTAAAACGACGATAGAACATTTCGAAATATATGTTTTTTGGGAAAACAAAGTTAAGAATTAATAAATTCATAAAAAACACTTAAATTGTTCATTAACCGTTTTGATTTGCAATTACCTTACAATTTCGAGCTAAAATTCAAATGAAATTTTGCATAACCCAACTCGGACGAATCGGCGACATGATACTCGTAACGTCGCTCGCCGGCGCAATCAAGCAAAAATATCCCGATGCCGAAATTGATTTCGTCGCCGGACGCCACAACCATTTCGTTTTGCATAACAATCCGAATGTCCGGAACGTTATTGTTTACGAAAAGTCGCTCGGCGGTATCATCAGGACAATCAAGCGTTTGCGTGCCGAGAAATACGACTTTTACTGCGACCCCAAAGACCATTTTTCAAACGAAAGCCGCATAATCGCTCGAATCGTCCGCGCCGACACAAAAATCGGCTTCAATCCGCCGGATAAAAAACCTGTTTTTGACTTTCCTGTTGATGGCGACAAAGCAAATCAAGGGCTGCACTTTGCTCTAAGGGCATTCAAAAGCCTTGCGCCTGCAGGCATCTCATTTCCGTCGGAAGTCCCAAAGCCGGAGCTGTTTGTTTCGGCTGATTCAGAAAGCTATGTCGGCGAATTCCTCGCAAAGCTGCCGAAGTTGCCGCTTGTCGTCATCAACATATCGGCGAGCGCGCCGAAAAAAATGTGGAGCAACCACAAGTGGCTCGATGTCATTCCTTCGATTGACGCTTCAAAATTCAACATTGTTCTCAGCTTTGCGCCTTCGGAAAAACAAGCAGCAGAAAGTATTGCGGCAGAGGCTCGGCAAGTCAATTTGTTCCGTTCGCGTTCGCTCAGCGATGTTTTTTCATTGATTAAGGCTGCTCGGCTGCTCGTTACGCCGGATACGGCTGTTGTGCATATTGCAGCGGCGTTCGATGTGCCGATGGTAGGGCTGTTCAGCGGATTAGACGATTTTTTTGCTAAATTTGCGCCGTTGGGCAAGTTGAGCCGCGTAATACGAGCGCCGCACGGCTTTGACGGGGTTGAGCCGATTGAGCCGGAAGAAGTTAAAAAGATGATTAAGGAATTGCTGCCATTGCCCAATTGACAACTCTCAAACGTTCCATAGCAAGCATAGAAATTCCTATTATAAATAAACAGAAATAATAATAAATATGCACATATTTCTTTTGATTCACTTTGTTAGCGCTTATAAGTGGCAATCGCCACCTTTTTTCGTATTTTTGAATTTTAACGATTGTTCACTTAAGGAGACCTATGAAAATTAAACAAAAATGATGTTGTCATGCTTAACTTGTTTTCGGGCATCCATTCTTCATAGTGTGTGCCAACCTGCAAGATGGATTCCGGGTCAAGTCCGGAATAACAAATTTGTTGAATTTTTCAGAAGTATCTTAAGACAACTTAACTTAAATCTCAGCACATTTTAACTTCTTAACAAATAAAGGTCTTAATGACAGTTCCAGTAACATATATGTCAGGCGCCGGCAATATTTTCACCGTAATAAGCGATTTATTCGGAAAAATCAAGAGGGAATCGTTAAGCGGCCTAGCTGTTGAGTTATGCTCAGCAAAGAAATTATCATCGATGGATACCGATGGTTTGTTGCTCATCGGCGGCTGGGGCAAGGATTACGATTTTTCGCTCGAATTCTTTAATCCGGACGGCAGCGGCGGCATGTTATGCGGAAACGGCGCTCGCTGCGGCGTTAAATATACATATTTAAAAGGATTTATCAGGAAAGAATCAAACATTCATTTTAAATTTGCCAATACAATATTCAGAGCCGAAATAGTCGACGAAAACATTAAACTCGAATTGCCGCCTCCGAAGCGTCTGGTAAGAGAAATTAAGCTCCAATCCAGTGGAAGGAAGATTCAAGGCAGTTATCTCGATGTCGGCACAGTTCACTTGGTGTTAGATTTTGCCGACTTGACGACAGATACCGGTTTCGACAGCTTTGAATTGAAGGAATTTGCGCAGGCATTGCGTTACCATGAGATTTTTGCGCCTGTCGGAGTAAACGTAAATATTTACAATGTAATCGATGAGACGACATTACGACTTCGCACATACGAAAAAGGGGTTGAAGCCGAAACCGGCGCCTGCGGCACCGGCGCGATATCAACTGCAATAGCCGCTTATTATAAAAAGCAGATTAAACTGCCAGTTACGATTATTCCGACAAGCCGTATGCCGCTTGTTGTGGATTCACGTTTCGATGCTGAATGTCGCATTGATTCTGTATTTTTGACTGGTGGAGCAGAAGTTTTGACAGAAGAGGATATTGATATTCCAACTTCATATTATAACGAATAATATTATTACATGAAAAATAATATTATTACATGAAAAAATATTGATTTCAATGCCAAGCGTGGAAAATAAGTAAGACTCCTGACATGTTAAAATGGCGCTTTTTAGTTAATAATCAATATAAACATAGACGAAAAAAAACATGCTAAGCATAATAAAACAAAGAGCTGTAGAGCTTATGCCACAAATGCGTATTTGGCGGCGTCATTTGCACTCCAATCCCGAGCTATCCAGTAAGGAATTCGAAACCGCAAATTATATTCGCGAGCAGCTTAACTCGATGAAAATACCTTGGAAAGAAGTTGCGCGAACTGGCTCTCTTGCATATATCGGCAAAGGTGAACCAAGTATTGTGCTGCGAGCAGATATAGATGCGCTTCCGATTAGCGAAGAAAATGACGTTGAGTATAAATCGAAAAACGAAGGCAGAATGCACGCATGCGGACATGACTTTCATACCGCAATGCTATTGGCGGCTGCGCAAATACTCAAGGATAACGAAGAACACCTGAATGGCGCGGTCAAACTAATTTTCCAGCATAGCGAGGAACTTTTGCCTGGCGGAGCATTGGATTTCATCAAAGATGGCGAAATTATTGAAGGTAATCCCATAGCTGTTTTAGGGCAGCATGTTTTGCCGACCGCGCCTTGCGGTACAATTCATATCGGCTCAGGCGCAATTATGGCTTCCACAGCCGAGTTATATTGGACTGTAGCAGGGAAAAGCTCCCATGCCGCATCGCCTCAGCTTGGAGCCGACCCTGTGTTGGCAGCATCTCAGTTAGTTGTCGCGCTGCAAACGCTTGTTACGAAATTCCGTTCGCCTTTGAAGCCGGTTATATTGACCGTAGCGTCATTCGAAGCGCTGTCCTCGCCGAATATCATACCTGAAAGAGCTTGTCTGAAAGGCACATTACGGACTTATGAACCGAAATTGCAGGAATTATTCATCGAAAAAATCAAAATATTTTCGGAAAACATTTGTGCTATATATGGCTGTCAATGCAAACTTGAAGTGGTTTACGGCTATCCTCCAGTAAAAAACGCTCCGGCAATTGCAGAACAAGTATCAACGATTGCCGGTCAACTCTTCGGAACAGAAAAAACGAAAGTATTTGAACCGGTAATGTGGGCTGAGGATTTTGCCTATTATTCTGAAAAAATACCCGGCTGTTTTTGGTTTTTAGGCACAAAGACTGAGGGCGACGAAGCACCTGCCCCGCTGCATAATTGCCGGTTCAACCCGGATGAAAATGCTATGGCTGTTGGCGCGGCTCTAATGGCGGCAGCAGCTATTGAATTGATAAATAACTCTTAATTGATTATTTAAGCGTAATTAATTAATCTCAGATTACGCATTAGAAATAGTAAAATGTACTAAAAATGGCTGCCAATCAAGGAAATCCCCCTGCGCCTCCTTTTGCAAAGGGGGAAAAAGAAATTTCTTGATAAGTCATCAATTAGCAAACAA
>CAYLSY010000097.1:0-8326 GCA_964386275.1 uncultured Hyphomicrobiales bacterium | reverse complement strand
AACATTATTGGAACACATGCCGTTATTCTCGAACCAAACGGCATTTCTCTTATTTCTACAAAATTACATATAATTAATCACTCATTCTTTCAATATTTTTTATTCCTTTCAACAATCTGAGGCTTGAATAAATTGTATTTATTTGTTCAATGCTGCTAACTTCAAAAGTTACATAACCATTAAACAAATTATGCGTATTATCGAAATTGAAGCTTTTAATAGCGACACCTGTTAGATTCTGCAGAATACTAGTTATTTCGGTGATTAAAGCAGCTGATTCCTCGCCGGATATTCTCAGTTTTGAAGTCAATTTCATTTCTGGCAATTCCGACCAATCGATGTCGAAAATGTTGCTTAAGCCTGCTTTTTCCAATTGTTTCAACTTCTTGCATCCGGCGCGATGGATTTCAGCCTTACCGCTATCGATAACCATATAGATTTTATCGCCCGGAAGCGGATAGCAGCATTGTGCCATTCTTATCTTGATGTGTCCGTCTTTCAGATTGGCATTATACTTTTTATATCCCGTATCCTGTGAATTCTGCATACCCTTAATAAGCTTCAGATTTCCGTTGCTGAATTCATCTCCGTTGGTTTCAGTTTTATTCAAAAGCCTGAAAATATAACTCAAATCCACCGCATCTTTGCCCAATGCAGCAAAAAAAGATTCGCGGCTTTTAAATTCCATCTGCCGAAGCAAGCTGTCCAGTTCAGAGTTTTTGACTTTTAATTGATTCTTTTGCAGAATTTCATCCCAAAGTATCTTGCCTTTTTTCCAAAGGATTCGCTCTTCGTTCTGAAAATACTTCGTAATTGCGGATTTTGCCCTTTGAGTGGCGACGCAATGCAGCCAATCGCGAGACGGCTTCTGATTCTTGGATGTCATTATTTCGATTTGGTCGCCGCTTTTCAGCTTATAGTCAAGCGGTTCTATTCGTCCGTTGATTTTAGCGCCAATACAGCGATTGCCAATGTCCGTATGAATCGAATAGGCAAAATCGAGCGGCGTGGAGTTCTGAGGCATTGTTCGGAATTCGTTTGCAGGCGTAAACACGAATATTTCATCTTTGAATATATTATTTTTTGCGCTGGCAAGCAAATCGTCTTTCGATTCGTCGTCCAAGTTTTCGAAAATCGTGCGAATAAGGTCCAGCCATTGCTCCAAGCCGTTGTCCTCGAGTATTGTTTGAGCAGGCAACAATCCCCGTTTGTATTTGAAATGGGCGGCAACGCCCTTTTCGGCAACTTCGTGCATTGCGCGGGTACGGATTTGAACTTCGACGAATTTGCCTTCGGGACCATAAACAGCCATATGTATGGATTGATAACCGTTTTTCTTTGGATTGCTTATATAATCCTTGAATGTATCATGAACAGGAGAATATAGAGAAGTCAACGCTCTAAGCGTTGCATAGCAATAAGAACTATCGTTGGTTTCAAGGATTATTCTAACCGCAAACAAATCCATTAGCTCTTCGAGCGGTTTTTCGCGGGCTTTCATCTTGTTGAAAATAGAATAAATGTGCTTGGGCCTACCGCTAATTTCAAACTGTATGTTGTTAGCTTTTAACTCTTCATTCTTTTTAAGTAATTCGAATAACGGCTGAGAGAACTTCTTTATATAATGCTCACGTTCGGCGCGGGATTGGTTCAAACGTCTTTTAATGTCGTTGTAGGACTTGTTATCTAGGAATTTAAACGATAAATCCTCGAGTTCCCATTTTAGTGAACCCAAACCAAATCGCTGAGCAAAAGGCGCAAATACTTCGAGCGTTTCCTTTGCAATGCGTTTTTGGCGTTCGAGCGGTAAATAGCCGAGCGTTCGCATATTATGCAATCTGTCTGCCAATTTTACTAATATAATACGAACATCGCGAAACATTGCCAGCAGGAATTTCCGGTAGTTTTCTACTTGTTCAATATTCTGATTTTCGATATGCCGGATTTTGTGGATTCCTTCGACGATTTCGGCAATTACAGAGCCGAATTCCATGCGAAGGCTTTTCATGCTGTATTGCTCGTTTTCGGTAATGGCATGATGCAAAAGCGCAGCGGCAACGGAAATATCATCCAAGGGCATTTCGCTGACAACAATATGAGCTACACCCAAAGGATGATGATAATATGGCTCACCGGAGCGTCTGACCTTGTCCTTATGAACGTCGGTACACCAATGGAAAGCTTTAACGATTAACTGCTCATCGAATTTCTTCAGGTTTTTGCGGCATTCCTCAAGTAATTCCTTCAGGTCTTGCTCCTGATTATTCCCAAGGAAGACCTTATCCATTTCTTTCGATGCAGCTTTTTTTGTGAGTTTCAGCAGCATAGAACTCTGCAATTTACTAAAATTATTAGGGTTATTAGAGTGTTAATTGACGTAAATACTAGATTATTATTTTTATTTTCTTACTTATCGGTTTTTGAAACTATATTTTTTTTGTTTTGGCAATTCATGAATTTGCCCTATATTTTTGGATAATGCACCTAATTTCATCAATTAAAATATTATCAGAACAAACTTAATAAATAAAATTGAGCGCCTAACGTCAATAGTTCATAGTTGTGATATAATGTATAATTTAGGTGAACTCAATCGATGGAAGGCAATTTTTCAAATAGAGTTACAGAAGTAATCAAATTAAGCCGCGAAGAAGCCCTGCGCTTGGGGCATGACTATATCGGCACCGAGCATCTGCTGCTGGGAATAATCCGAGAAGGCGAAGGCATAGCTATTAAAGTACTCAAAAACCTTAACATAGATGTCTATAAGCTGAAAAAGAGCATCGAAGATACAATCAAAACAAGCGGAAATACAATCACTATCGGCAATATTCCGCTGACCAAACAAGCCGAAAAAGTCCTCAAAGTTACTTATCTCGAGGCAAAGCTCTATCGCTCGGACGTAATCGGCACAGAGCATTTGCTGCTTTCGCTTTTGCGCGACGAAACCAATATCGCCGCTCAAATTCTTGCGCAATATTCTGTCAATTACGAATTTGTCCGCCGAGAACTTGACAATATACTAAGTGGACGCGGCACATCGCAACTCAAACAGCCAACGGTAGCGAAGTCGCGTCAATCATCGAAAGACAAGCCAAAAACTCCTGTTTTGGACAACTTCAGCCGCGATTTGACCAAGTTGGCTATCGAAGATGCCCTCGACCCCGTAATTGGACGCGAAAAAGAAATAGAACGCGTTTCCCAAGTGCTTTCACGCCGCAAAAAGAACAATCCGGTGCTAATCGGCGAACCGGGAGTCGGCAAAACGGCAATAGTCGAAGGTCTGGCATTGAAAATCGTAAATAAAAAAGTGCCGCGCATTCTTTTCGACAAACGTATCGTATCACTCGACCTCGGCGCATTGGTTGCCGGCACAAAATACCGCGGTCAATTCGAAGAACGAATGAAAGCGATTATGAACGAGTTGGAAAAAGCGCCGGACGTAATCCTATTCATCGACGAGCTGCATACAATCGTCGGCACCGGCGGCGCTTCGGGTTCGCTCGACGCTTCGAACATGCTCAAGCCGGCTCTTTCTCGCGGCGAAATTCAGTGTATCGGAGCAACGACTTTAAACGAGTATCGTCAGCATATCGAAAAGGATGGTGCATTGGAACGCCGCTTCCAAAAGATTCTGGTTGAACCGCCAAGCTACGATGAAACTCGCGAAATATTGAACAGCATCAAGAATAAATACGAAGCTCATCATTCCGTACTATATGGCGATGATGCAATCGAAGCCTGCCTGAGGCTGTCCGAACGCTATATAAGCGATCGTCACTTCCCCGATAAAGCGCTTGACGTTATCGACGAAGCTGGCGCCCGTGTTCGTTTGGCTCATTACGATGTGCCTAAGAACATTGTTGCACTCGAAGAGCAAATCGAAGAGATTCGATTGGAGAAAAATAAAGTCGTCAAGCAACAAAACTTCGAAGAAGCTGCACGTTTGCGCGACCTCGAAAAACAATTGCTCAATGATTTGGAAGCCGCTAAGCTCGAATGGGAAAACAACGAGGGAAAAACTTTCTATCCAGTGCTTGAAGACGATATCGAGGATGTTGTCTCTATGATGACCGGCATACCCGTAAACAAAATTGCAGAGGGCGAATCGAGCAAGCTTATTTCAATGCCTCAACGCTTAAAAGAAATCGTAGTCGGCCAAGACGAGGCAATCGAGCTCATTTCAAAGGCAATACGTCGCGCGCGTGCAGGACTGAAAGACCCGCGCCGACCAATTGGTTCATTTATGTTTCTTGGTCCTACTGGTGTCGGCAAGACAGAATTGGCAAAGGCTTTAGCGCGCGTTATGTTCGACAGCGAGGATGCGCTTGTTCGCATCGATATGAGCGAATACATGGAAAAATTCTCCGTATCGCGCTTCGTCGGAGCGCCTCCGGGCTATGTCGGCTACGAAGAAGGCGGACAGTTGACCGAAAAAATCCGCCGTAAACCATACAGCATTGTCTTGCTTGATGAAATTGAAAAAGCGCATCCGGATGTATTCAACATATTGCTTCAAGTATTCGATGACGGAATGCTTACCGACGGACTTGGACGAAGAATTGATTTCAAGAATACTGTGATAATTATGACTTCAAATGTCGGTACACGTGATGTGAAACTCGGCGGACGTATCGGTTTTTCCGAGCCAACTAACGAAAACGACAACGAACACGTGAAAAGCACTATCGAAGATGCAATCAAGAAGCTGTTCAATCCGGAGTTCATCAACCGTATCGACGATTTCATTATATTCAAAAAGCTCGAGAAATCGCATATCAACGAAATCATTGATATTCAGTTGAAAGATTTATTGAAGCGTTTGAAAGTAAATAACTATTCGCTCGAATTGTCGGCTGAAGCGCGTGATTTCCTTGTTGAAAAGGGTTTCGACGAAAAATTCGGCGCCCGGCCGCTCCGCCGCGCTTTACAGAAATATGTCGAAGACGAGCTGGCTGAGATGCTGCTAATGTCGCAGCCGAAGAACGGTTCAAAAATTAAAGGTTCTCTTGACGAATCTGGCGAAAAACTGACTTTCGTTTGCTTCGAACCCGAAACAAGTTCAATTGCAAAGATTGATAACATCGGCTCAATGGATTTCGGCAAGGATTCGCCCGACATGGCAATTGACGGCGAAATAATAGAAGATGCAGCTTCAATGGACAATAATAACTAACACAAATGCCATTACTCGAAGAATCGGAAAAGTTCATCAGGCAGACTCTGCGCAAGTTACTGCCTAATGGCAGCCGGATTTTCCTTTTCGGCTCACGGGCAAGGGGTGATGCAAGTCATTCTTCCGATTTCGATATTTGTATAATGAGCGACGAGCCGATCGACAGCAATTTGTTTGCACAAATCCGAGCGGTTTTCGAAGAATCATTCGTGCCTTTCAATGTGGATTTGGTCGATTATTCCCAAACTACCGAAGAATTCCGTTCAATAGCCATGAAGGATGCAATAGAATGGAGTTAAGGAAACAAAAGCTTATTAATGCTCTGAATGCTTTACAAAAAATAGTTCGCAAGGACTTGTCTGTTCTTTCTTTGGACGAAGACCTGATAGATTCGATAAAAAACGGAATTGCTCATAAATTCGAGTATAGCGTTGAGCTATTTTGGAAATATTCAAAGGATTTTCTTCAAAAAGTTGAGGGAATCGAAGCCAATAGCCCTAAAAAAGTACTTAAATCACTGTATTTGACCAAAAATATAGATGACAGTACTTGCAGCACACTTTTAAAAATGATAGACGATAGAAACATACTTACTCATGTGTATGACGAAATTCAATTCAACGCTATTCTGAACAGAATTTCCAATTACTTACAAATAATGTCGGATATAGCAAAGAAATTAGATGAGCAATAATGACATAATGAAAAAACTTCGCGTTGCGCTGAGCCTGAGGAACGAAGACATAATTCATATTATGGAACTTGTGGATTTCCGCATATCCAAAAGTGAACTCGGCGATATTTTCCGCAACGAAAATCATCCGAAATTCAAGAAATGCGGCGACCAATTCCTGCGGAACTTCTTGAACGGCTTGGTCATCCACATGCGCGGTAAAAGGGATGACGATACAATTACGGAATAGAACTACCATTACAAAAAATACAAAAAAAACTCAAGTCGAAACGCTTGAGTTTTTTTGTAATACTTTTATCCCAAAAAATTCAATTGAAACGCTAAATATATGTTTTCCATCTACTTACATGAATGAATATCTTACGGAGGGACACGGCATGCCGTGTCCCTACTATTAATACAGATACACGATAATTTTTATTATTTTAATGAAAAATCCAGGTTTATAAAATTCGATTAATTCTTAATTTCTACTCCGCCCATAATCGCCATGTAGTTGATTTTAAGCGTCGGGGCATTTAAATCGGCAGTAACATCATTACGAGTTTTATCGGAAAATCCGCCCAGAATCGGCACTCCTTTGACAATTATTCTCCAGTTTGCCGGTACATATAGATCGCAACCTCCCATGATTACACTAATATCAATCAATGCTTCATGACCGGAAATATGCGTATTTCGCAAATCAAGCTCCATTCCGCCCATGAAAGCGCTTATTGTGCCACCATGGAAGTCGTCGCTGACTAGCTTCTCTTCCCTTCCGCTCAAAAAAACTTGAAAGTTGATTTCATTATCGGAAATTGTCCGATTTTTATCACGCTTAAATAGTCTGGCGCTAAAAAGCCAAATGCCGGCAATGATAAGAATCAAAGCCCATAGTATCGACCAGAAATTAATATGAATATCAAAATTGTCCGCCAGTAAAGCTAACCCGACTAATGTTACGATTGCTCCGCCGAAGATGGAATGTCTTGCGCGGGTAATCATATATACACCCAATACAACAATTAAGATGGGCCACCAATCACCGATGATGTATGATAGCTCGAATAAGCCTGCTTCAGCAAAAAGAGTTGCAATTCCCAAAAGGACCAGTATAATGCCGAAAATATATCTTGCTTTCATAAAATAACCTTAAAATAATGAACTAAAACTCATTTCCGATTGCACGTTACAAAAAAGTATTCCCAAGTTTGGCTTGGGAATATTGTAATTTCTTTAATATAATTTTCAAACACGCTTAAAAGAGTTCCTCTCCGAAATCAGGAATATCGGCATCCGATTTTTTCTCGCGGGTTCTGCCTTCTTTCAACAAGAATCTGCCGTTGTCCATTATCATTTCATTATCGAAGAATACCGTCGGACGCTTGACCAGTCCATCTATATGGCTTTTAACGTTGATTTTACCGCCCATCGAGATATTGTTTCCGAAAGCGATGTGAATAGTGCCTTTCACTTTTTCGTCTTCAAGTATTTCGCCGATTATTTTAGCCTTATAATTCGTTCCGATGCCGAACTCAGCCACAGCGTAAGCATTTTTCCCAGCTTTGTCGAGCATGTTTATTAAAGTTTGAGCGTCGGCGCCGCCGCTGATTTTTTTTGCAAAACCTTCCTTGATTTCAATCACAATCGGTTCGTCAATCATACCTATTCCCGCAAAGGATGCGTCAAATACAACCACGCCGTTTGTTTTGCCTTCCCATGGAGCAACATAAACTTCGCCCGATGGCAGATTGCCGCTTTCGCCTATCATTCGCAAAACTCCGGTACTTGAGAATACTTTACGTTTTTTAATTTGCATGGTTACATCGGTTCCAAGTTTTGTAATAACTCGAACGTTTACAGTTTTCTCCATTCTTTCGGCTAAAGCATTGGAAAGAGTAACAATTTTTTTATAATCCGCAGTAAAGCAGCGCAGCATTGTATCTTCGGTTATTCCGGGCATAGTGCCAACTCTAACGCCAAGTTCCGACGCCCTACGGCGTGCATCGGTATGGGTTAAGGATTTTGTCGTTGGGCAAACCACAACGTCAACCTTTTTCATCATCGAAGCAATTTGGTCAGGCGGTTCTTCTCCGTTAATTTCCCTTGCTTTCATTTCCATATAAAAGGCTTCGCTGGCAAGGCTTTTCCCCGTTTCGAATAGCGCCAGCCCTATTTTTCTAAGGTTTTCATCGCTAATCACTAATAGGGTTTCATCGAGCTGCAAACCCATATAATCCTTCAAGGCAACATAAGCCGCCTTGCTTAAAGTAATATCATCCTTCATGGCTAATCCTTGCTTCTATTAATAATCGTAATTTCAAAAAAATGAAATACAGAAAAAGTAGGCTGGTAGATACATCTCCGCTATTATCATCGTTTGAAAAAATTTAATCAGAGAAAAATAGCGGATTATGTTGAATACAATATAAAAATTTTTTATAAATAAAAAAAATAATTAATTAAAAAATTAA
>CAYLSY010000096.1:0-8352 GCA_964386275.1 uncultured Hyphomicrobiales bacterium | reverse complement strand
TATCCACAGTGCTAGCCATGATTTTCAATTCCTTTTATATGAAAAATCTTATTCTTGTTTAAAATCCACCTTATTTTATATTTCTATGGTGGAATTGATAAAGTCTTAATATTATTATAACTTATAACTTATAATTCAAAACTCATTACTTATAATTCATAACTCATTACTACTCATCGAGGTTATGGAGCAAATGCCCGAGTTTATTTTTCTTTGTCAAAAGGTAATTCTTATTAATGTCGTTCGGTTCGACTTCAATCGGCACCATTTCGACGACACTCAAGCCGTAGCCTTCGATTCCTGCGCGCTTTTGAGGGTTATTCGTAATCAGCTTCATTTTGCGAACACCGAGCAGCGACAGAATTTGTGCGCCGATACCGTAATCACGCGGGTCTGCCTGAAATCCAAGTTCAAGGTTTGCTTCGACGGTGTCTAAACCTTCTTCCTGCAATTTATAAGCCTTAACTTTATTAACAAGTCCAATGCCGCGTCCTTCTTGTCGCATGTATAGCAGAACGCCGCGGCCTTCCTTGTCAATCATTTTTAGGGCGGCATCAAGCTGAGAGCCGCAATCGCAGCGCAGCGAGCCGAAAACATCGCCCGTAAGGCATTCGGAGTGAACCCTTACCAACACAGTATCATTTTCGGTCCATTCGCCCTTGACAAGCGCAACGTGGTCTTTGCCGTCAGCCATGTTTTCGAAAACGCGAATCTTGAAATCACCGTTGCGTGTCGGCATGTTTGCTGATGCGACGTTACGCACAAGGCTTTCGGTGCGCAGGCGGTAAGCTATCAAATCCTTGACGGAAACCATTTTCATGCCGTATTCTTCGGCGAAACGCTCCAAATCGGGCTTGCGAGCCATTGTTCCGTCTTCGTTCATTACTTCGCAAAGGACCCCGCTAGGTGAAAGTCCAGCAAGGCGCATCATATCAACCGTTGCCTCGGTATGTCCGGCGCGCCGCAGCACACCTTCTTTTACGGCGATTAACGGGAAAATATGTCCCGGACGCCCCAAATCCTCCGGTTTGGTTTTCGGGTCAACAAGTGAGCGAACGGTTGCGGTCCGGTCGTAAGTCGATATGCCTGTTGTTGTTCCGTGAATGTAATCCACCGATACGGTAAAATTTGTTCCGTGCAAAGCCGAGCTGTCGCGAACCATGTGATAAAGGTTCAACTGTGCTGCTCGAGTTTCTGTAATTGCAACGCATACCAAGCCTTTACATTTCGAAACCATGAAGTTCATCATATCCGGCGTGCAAAGCTCGGATGCACAAACAACATCGCCTTCGTTTTCGCGGTCTTCGTCGTCGACGACGATTACCATTTTGCCGTCTTTAAAGTCCTGCAACGCTTCTTCTATTGTGTTCATTTTATTTAAAATTTTGTCTTAAAAATAAAAATAAAGGGCTATCCAAATAATGTTGAATAGCCGATTATTTTGCGCTTAAACGCTTTTTGAATTTATTTCTTGGATACTATAGCCGTCTTTTCAAATTTTACTTTTGTGTTTTCGGCAATTTGAATAGTAAATACACTGCCGTCGATGTCAGTAATCGTGCCGTGCATACCGGCATTAGTAATGACTTGGTCGCCTTTTTTCAAGCTATCGAGCATTTTTTGATGCTCTTTTTGTCGTTTTTGCTGTGGACGAATCATAAGAAAATACATTATAAGGATGATACCACCGAACATGACCAGAGTCATCCACATTCCGCCGCCTGCATCTCCGCCACCGTTCGGCGCTCCTGCCATTGCAAATAAAGGCATAAAACTATACATTCGTTTCCTTTCAATTTTTAAATTAATTTTGTTTGCAAAATACGAATTGTTTTGAAATTAATCAACTATAAAATATATTAAAAATCTCGACTTCTGCGATATTTGGAGCTTCATTTATAATAACTTCAAATTCAACTTTAGATTTTTTCGACATTTGTAATAACAATTTACTATACTTGATTGACAACGCATATACTTTTTTTTCGATTCAGGAAATATTTTCCAAAATTTGATTTTTCCATGAATTGAAAGAACCATCCAATATATTTTTGCGTGCAGTCGCAGTAAGCCATTTATAAAACGCAAGGTTATGATTCGTTGCAATCATCAATCCAAGTATTTCTCCTGCGCGAAGCAGATGCCGCAAGTAGCCTAAAGTGTAATGTTGGCTAAAGAAATTATCAAGTCCCTCGTCGAGTGGTTCGTCGCTGTATTGATACTTGTTGTTTCGAATATTTATTTTGCCGCGGGTCGTGAAAAGCTGACCGTTGCGCGCATTCCGCGTGGGTATTACGCAGTCGAACATGTCGATTCCGCGCTCAATCGACTCGAGTATATTTTCGGGAGTGCCGACTCCCATTAAATACCGAGGTTTATCCTCCGGTAGAATGTCTGTTGTCGCGTTGGTATTTGCATACATCTCTTCGGCGGGTTCGCCAACGGATAAGCCGCCGATTGCGTAGCCGTCGAAGCCGATTTCGACCATTTTTTGTGCGCAAAGCTTTCGCAGCTCGGGGAAAACGCCGCCTTGGACAATTGAAAACAAGAACTGCTCATGTCCGTGAACTGGCTGGGTCTTATCGAAAGCTTTTCGGGCGCGTTCTGCCCATCGGAGAGTGAGTTTCATTGATTTATGAACTTCTTCGAAAGTAGAAGGATAGGCAATACACTCGTCTAACGGCATAACGATGTCCGAACCGAGCCATCGCTGTGTTTCGATTACGTTTTCCGGCGTGAACTCATGACGTGAGCCGTCGATATGCGATTTGAACTTGACGCCGTTTTCGGTTATTTTCCTCAACTCATGAAGCGAAAACACTTGGTAGCCGCCGCTATCGGTCAAAATTGCGCCGTTCCATTTCATAAAACTGTGCAGCCCGCCGAATCGCTTGAATGCTTCGACACCGGGACGCAAGTAAAGATGGTATGTGTTGCTGAGAATCAGTCTATAACCCATATTTTCGATTTCCCGCTGGTCGATTGCCTTAACTGCGGCTTGCGTGCCGACAGGCATGAATACAGGAGTTTCGATGTCGCCATGTGATGTGTGCAAAATGCCGGCTCGAGCTTTTGTTAATGTGTCAGTATGTGCGAGAGTAAAGAATTTGCTCATTATGAAGTATAATTTATATAAAAGTGGACTACTGTCATTAGGATGAGTGTCCAGTTAAAAAAAACAGGCGACGCTTTCAACTTTTTTCAAGCAATAGCTTTATGAATAGAGACTTCATAAATACCGCCACCATTGTGTTTAGTGTAATATAAAAAAAATCCATCCCAAATCGAAATTTGGGATGGGTATAAATAATATTTTAAAGTCAATTACTTCAACATATGCCAGCTGCCGCTCATATAGATGAAACTGAGCATTTCGCCTGCGAGTACAATTTTTCCGAATAGCGTTGTTTGTCCGGTTTGGAAAATCAGATAGATGATTTCTCCGTCGGAGCCGGCAGGCAAGTTTGCATATCCAAGAACCGTTGCGCCGGTATAATAAATTACAGATTTTGTCGAATTCTGAACTTCTGTTGCGGTAGCGCAAGTTTGAGTTTGATATGTAGTTCTACCGGTATTCCATACAGGTTGTCCAATGGAGTTGGTAACTAATTGAGCATTTGGCTCGGAGCCTGCAATATGATATGTTTGAATAGCTTCGGGCGCGATATTTTCTCCCGATACAGCCATAGGAGCGAGCATTGTTTCGCCTCCAGCCATCATCAAAACATCGCCAGAAAGTTGAGTTGGTACTGCTTGACCCAATTCGTCTCCAGAATAAATAAATCCCGGGGGCAGATTTGAGCTTAATCCGCCGCCGGCAGTAGTTTGCACAGAACCATCAGGAAAAGTGATTCCGCCGCCAAGTAATGTCATTCCGTTTTCATATTCCTCATTGCCGCCATGATACGAAGTTCCGTCGGCGCTCAATATATGAGCAACATTGCCGGTGGGTCCTGTTATCGATAAGCCGTCGTTATCCAAGTTGATTTGAGTGCCGTCAGGCTGTCTTATTATTACTCCTCCATTAAATTCTTCGAGTCCGTTATGAACCGAAGTACCGTCGCTATTGACAGACATTGTTGTTTCACCGGAAGCGGATGTCATATGCATACCCTCTGGAGTTAATAAGAACTGCCCTCCATCGGCAAATGGGAAAGAAAACCATCCCGACATTAAAGTAATATTATTAAAGCCTTCGCCGGGGATTTCCAAACCGCTGTAAAGGAATGCCATGCCATCGGTATTAATCGATGCAATTGGATTCAATGCTGCGTCTGTTAAGTAAAAACCAAGTCCCGGACTTAATAATAATTGAGCTCCAAATTCATCTGTAATTTCAAAACTTGTGCTTAAACTTAGCGGACCGTTAATAAATGAAGAACCATCTGTGTTAATGAAGGTTACCATATCGCCCAATTCATTGGTCATAATAAATGGAGTATTATTCAATGTGCCGCTGAAAGGCTCGGCAGATGTCGTTTGAGTTGTTCCATCACCAAATGTAATTCCATTTGCAGCATCCATAAATGTAATTCCGCCATGAACTTCCATGTCACCGTATACAACAGTCATATCGTTAATAACTGAAAATGTTGGCTCGCCGTTAGCAGGATTAATCAAATCAAAAATCCCGCTTTCGTATAACAAACCTCCAATACCGAACATCGAGAGCAAACCGCCATTAAAGAAAGTAAACCCGCCAAATGTTGCAGTGCCGTCATGCGATATAGTAGTAATCGAATTACCTAATTCGTCTGCGATTGTGAATCCAGCTAAATCGCCATAAGCATAACCCGTTGTTGTCGGAAAGCTGAAGCCGCCGTTCATAATTGCAGGACCGCTTTGAATTGTGCTGCCATTGCCGGTTATTCGATAAACTTCTTCTCCTGAACTTGGAGAGTTAAGATATAATGAACCTTCATTTGTTATTGAAAAACCACCGTCACCGCTTGGGACGGTCAATCCGCCCAATAATGTTGAATTTCCGGTAAATTCAGAAGTTCCATCAGAGTTAAGCTCAATAACAGACTCCTCTGAATCATTTGTAACAGTAAATGCTGTATTATTCTGTCCCTTAACTCTGATACCCCCAAAGAAATACTCAAGCCCATGATGATATGAAGTACCATCGGTATCAAACATGGTTGTTACTTCTCCTGCGCTATTTCTGATGATTAGTGGATTGTTGTTCAATTCACCGTTGAAAGGCTGTGCGGCAGTCGTTTGAACTGTTCCATCTGGAAATACAATCCCTGTGCCTTCTTGATTGAGATTTACGTTACCGGATAAATCAATATCACCGCCAAATTCTGCATTACCAGAGGGATACACTGAAACCATCGTATTTCCATCAATATCATTTATTATTAATGGGTTGTTATTCAACACTCCTTCGAACGGCTGAGCTGCTGTAGTTTGCGAAGTTCCATCTTCGAAAGTAATACCTCCGTCTAAAAACGTTGCGCCGGCAAAGAATGTTTCATGTCCCCAATGATAAGATTGCCCATTGGGATAGAGAGCGGTTGTCGGTTCGCCATCGGCATTAGTTATTATTAATGGGACATCATTTAATACACCGTTAAAAGGCATTGCCGCGGTTGTTTGAGTCGTGCCATCTTCGAATTCAATGCTGCTTGCTGTTAAACCAGCATTGAAGAACTCATGACCATTATGGATTGAAACGCCATCAGGTGTAATCATTGTAGTAATATTTCCTTGTTCGTCGGTTATGATTAAAGCAGTGTTATTCAATTCGCCATCGAAAGGCACTGGTGCAGTGCTTTGAATAGAGCCGTCATCGAAAGTGATGGTTCCATTAATATTCACTGTGCCAAAAACTGTAATATCGTCAAGAAATGTTTCATGTCCGTGATGGAAAGAAGTTCCATCGGGGTTAATTACTGTTGTTGCCCAACCGTTTTCGTCTAAGATTGCAAAAGGAATATTATCTAAAATGCCGTCGAAAGACTGTGCGGAGGTGCTTTGAGTAGTACCGTCAGGGAAATGAATTTGACCATCTATTAAATGAATATCTCCAAAGAAGTATTCATCGCCTCCATGGAAAGAGTTACCAGAACAATCAATGCCAAACAAGCTTTCACCTTCGGAATTAGTTATCCACAGACCATCGGAACCCATGGAAATAGTTCCTCCATTGCATGTTGAAGCTGATAAACCTCCTTCGAAAGTTTCATGCCCTATATGAGTAGAAGTGCCGTCGGAATTGAATTGAGTGGTTACTTCACCGTTTTCGTCCTTAAGAGTAATTGAGCCATTCGAGCCGATAACAACCCTTGGCACTCCTTGCCCATCTTTCACTACCATGCTGCCGGTTTCAGGGTCAAAAGTAACATCTCCATGGGCTCCCAAACTGATAAAAGGGCTTGTAAAGTAGTATTCCGTACCGAAATGATAGCTTGTTCCGTCATAAGAAAAGCCTGTCAGCAAATTCCCGTCAGGGTCTATAAGATATATGCCGGAATTGTCAAGGTGAATATACCCTCCGCCATAAGTTGGAATTCTTATGCCTTCGGCAAATGTTTCCAAACCGGTGTGATATGATGTTCCATCGCAAGCAATTGAAAAGATTGTATTACCGTTGGCGTCGGTCATCGATAGGCCGTTTTCGTCGATTGTTATCGTGCCGCCTTCGCAGCCGGTTACTTCCATGCCGCCTTCGAATGATTCCTTACCGGTATGGCGTGAAGTGCCGTCAGGATTAAACTCTGTCGATGGTTCGCCTGTATCGGGGTTATAAATGGTAATTCCGCCGTCTTGTCCGATTCTAATCCTTGGATTACCATTACCATCCGAAATGCTAATACCACCACCAGGCAGTAGCTCTGTTTTTCCGCCGCCTTGCGTCTCGGGAGTGTTTACTCTGATTCCGCCGTCATATTCTTCCAAACCTTTATGCCATGAAGTGCCGTCTTGGCGAACGATGAATACAGTATCTCCATTGTTATTAATAATAATAAGGTCTTTTTCGATTAAAACGCCGTTGAATTCTTCAAATTCGCATGGCATTGCAATTTCAATTGTGTTAGCAATTGCATCGGGAGTGATAGTAATACACCTGCCGGGAACCAAAACAACATGGTCGGTCAAGGCATTTAAATCTCTTACGACTGTGCTGTTGGCAATTATCGGAGTTGTTACAGCATTATTAGCTAATTCGGGTGTGTCGATTGAACCGGCTTCGATATCTGTTCCTCCAGTTCCGGTGCCAGCAATAGAGAATGGTTCAATATTATTGAAACCAATTCCTTTCGAACCCGATACTTCACCTATACCAATATTTAAATTACCGATGGTAAACAAATCAATATCATCATTGCCCAAGGCGCCTTCTACTTCAAATGAACCGATTTTCTGGCTTGTTACTGCGTCATCAAGGATTTTGGGGGTCGTAACGGCATCGTCTTGTAATTTTATTTCTGAAACGGATAAATTGCCTAGTTTTGCATGTGTAACTGCTAATGGAGCGATAACGGGATTTGGATAATTACCCGTCAAATCGCCGCCAGCGGGTCCGCCCGGCGGAAGCCAGACACCCGGAGCAAATTTGTTGTTGGTAATGGAATAATCAAGAATTTTGCTGTTCGAAACCGAATTGTCGGCTAGTTTATTGTTGGTTATGATTCCGTCCAAAACATCTCCTGCCATTAACGCATAAGGCGCCGATGTCAATGGCATTCTCGGAGTTAATTCTGCGCCTCCGTCAATCGAAATTCCGATTTCGTAAGGCTGATTAAATACCGGTAGCGGAGCTGCAGGGTTTTCGCCAAGTATCAAGCTGAATACTCCATTATCGAATTCAATCGGATAAAAACTGTCAGTCCATACTTGCAATCCTAAAACAGTATACAATGTAACTGTAACGCTGTGTGTGCCAGTTATTGGCGCTCCGGAAGCGTCGGTGGCAAGTCCCTGATAGCTGATTTTTGATGGAACTTGAGCCATCAAAATAATTTGGGCGCTGAAAATCAGCGCCAATGCAAGTAATAGTAACTTCTTCATAAATACTCCCAAAATATTATTTTAAAATATGTTTTCGAACTAAAATGAAGTGGTAAAGCCACTTTTCAAGTGTAAAATAATGTGAAAAAAAAGTGTATAATGATTTTCATTTCATTTTCTCAATAAAAGAAAAGTCTATGCCGTGTCGATGTATAGTATTGATATTTTTGTGTATAGTTGTGTATAGTATTGATATTCTTGGTTGTTACAAGTGTTTCTTTGGCAATTGATAATAATTGCCTTTTGCAAACAATTAAAAATAAATAATATATAAATTTACTAAAAATGCTTCAAAGTTTTTAATTATTTGAGCACTTGTCCATGTAGTTCCTA
>CAYLSY010000095.1:0-8369 GCA_964386275.1 uncultured Hyphomicrobiales bacterium | reverse complement strand
CGACCACTGCTCGCGAAGCTCCTACGGCTGCGCCGAAAGCGTCGGCAAGATTTTCGATTAAGTTGTAATTTTCGGCTGCTTTAACTCCACGACCGCCGGAAACGACAATATCTGCTTCCAAAACATCGAGCTTGCCTTCGTTTTTAACAAGCGATTTAACGACGGCGCTTGTATGCTTAGCGTCGATTGCCGGAGCGAAAGTCTTTGCGGCAGCTTGACCAGCGCCGGCTTTCACTGCCGTGAATACATTCGGTCGAATCGAAAATACTTTGCATTCCGAAGTAACTTTAGTTTTAATTTGGGCTTTACCTGCGTAAACAGGCTTTGTGGCAATAATATCGTTGCCGTCAACATCGAAAGCGACGCAATCGCCGATATAACCCGCTCCGAGCTTGGCTGCAATACGGGGACCGATTTCCAAACCTGCTGCATTTGCAGGTAATATGACTACATCCGCTCCTTCAGCTTTTGCAGTTTGAGCTACTGCTTCGGCATAAGCGGTTGACGAATAATCTCCAAATACCGCACCTTCGGCAACGATTACTTCGTTAATGCCGTATTCACCAGCCGGCGTGGCAATTCCGCTGTTTCCGCCGACAAGCACACCGGTTACCGGTATATTTAACTTCGAGCCGAGCGCGACCGCTGCAGTGATTGCTTCGAGCGAAGCGCGTTTGAGCGCTCCGTCCTTTGATTCAAGATAAACAAGAATTTTTTTCATTTATTTTTCTCCGGATATTTCGAATTAACAAATATTTATATCACTTTGGCTTCTTCGTGTAAAAGCCTTGCCAACTCGGCAATGTCTTCGTCGGTTGAACCGAGAATCTTGCCCAGCCTTTGCTTTGTAGGTATCGATATTGATAGAACTTCGGTGCGCATTTCTGTCGTGTAGGGCGCTTTTTCTTCAATCGGTTTCGATTTAGCCTTCATAATATCCGGTAACTTCGGATAGCGCGGGTCGTTTAAACCCTTTTGAGCGCTGATTATGCACGGTAGCGAGGCTTCGACGACTTCCTTGCCGCCTTCGATTTCGCGCTCAGCCGTAACTTTTGTGCCTTCGACCGTCAACTTCGTTACAACCGAAATCGACGGCATATCGAGCAATTCAGCCATAAACGACGGTACTTGCAATGAATCGAAATCCACGCTCTGCTTGCCGCAAAGTATGATGTCGGGATTAAATTCCTTGGCATAAGCCGCAAGATTGGCAGCTGCAAAATAAGAATCGAATTCGCCTTCATGTTTGATTAATGCGGCTTTTTCGGCGCCCATAGCGAGCGCTGTGCGTATGGTTTCCTTGGCGGCTTCACCGCCGACGGTAGCAACCGTAACCGAGCCGCCGTTCTTTTCCTTTAGCCGCAAGCCTTCTTCGACGGCAAACTCATCGTAAGGATTCAAGACATATTTGATGCCGTTTTTATCAATCGTCCGTCCGTCGCTTCCGACGAGTATTCGCGAAGCAGTATCCGGAACGCGTGATATACACACAAGAATGTTCATTTTAACCTCTAAAATTATATATAAGGATAATTGATATTTAATGCAAATATAGCATTATCCGTTCAAAAATTTCAAAATTGAAAAATAATATTTTAAAATTGTCTTATCGAAGTTGTTGCCGATGTTTCGAGTTCATTAATAAAATAATTCGTCAACTCGGCTCGTTCGAAATCCATTAAGCGAATGGGCGAAAGGCTATTCGCCCCTACAAATAAAAAGATGCTGAAAGTAGTTCAGCATGACCAACCTCTATTTGTAAATTTTTAAGAGTTTTCGATTTTGCATTTCAAATCAAAACTCACTTCTGTTGCTGAGGCAAGATTTCCAACTTGAATTCTTTGATTTTATCGCCGAGAAGTTCGATTTCATTTTCGATATACTCACGGAGAGCGGGTTTCAGGTAAATCTCATCCATAAATTGAAAAATCGAAACCGCAAGAATCCGTGCCGATGCGTCTTTAGAGCCGATTTTGTTCAAAATAATCATGCGCTTGTCGTTGACAACGCACCAGCCGCTCTTGAAAGTACCGCTGTCTCGCCTTATCGTGAATCCAAGCCGCTTTGCCGTTTCGGTCAAATCTTCGATTAACTGCGCTTGTTTCATTTTGTTAGCTTACAATATAAACTTGCTTAGGTCGCTGTTTTTGGCGATTTCGCTCAAATGCTTACGAACGAATTCGTCGTTAATCGTAATGTTTTTATCGTCGAGATTGTCCGGCGCATTGAAGAGTATGTCCTCGAGCAACGTCGTTAAAATCGTATGCAAGCGGCGAGCACCTATGTTCGTAACTTCGTCGTTTACATGAGCGGCAGTGGCGGCAATTTCCTTAATTGCGGATTCCTCGAAGTTGAGTGTCATGCCTTCGGAGGCGACAAGAGCCTGATACTGCTTTATCAACGCATTTTCCGGCAAAGTTAGGATTTTGACGAAATCTTCTTCGGTCAAACTGCGCATTTCAACGCGTATAGGGAAACGTCCCTGAAGTTCAGGAATAAGGTCAGCCGGCTTTGAAACATGGAAGGCGCCTGATGCAATAAATAAAATATGGTCGGTTTTTACCGGACCGTACTTTGTGTTAACGGTTGTACCCTCGACAATAGGCAGCAAGTCCCGTTGCACGCCCTCGCGCGAAACTTCCGGTCCCGAACCGCTTGCGCCGCCGCGGGAGGCGACTTTGTCGATTTCGTCGATGAAGACAATGCCGTTATTTTCAGTACGCATTATGGCTTCTTTGACGACGGCGTCCATATCGACGAGCTTTTCAGCTTCTTCTTTTTCGAGCAGACGGCGTGCTTCGGAGATTTTCATGCGACGTTTTTTGTTCTTTTTCGGCAAAATCGAACCGAAAATATCTTGCAAATTCATCCCCATTTCGTCCATGCCGATTGGACCGAAAATTTGCATCGACGGCATTGCGTCAACCGTAATTTCGATTTCGATTGAGCGCTCGTCGAGCTTTCCGGTGCGTAACATTTGGCGGAATTTTTCGCGAGTATTATTGTTTTCCTCAATTTCGTTGTCGGTCGCTGTATCGAAAGAGGGACCGCGCTTTACAGGCGGAATCAGTAAATCGAGAATGCGATTTTCGGCATTTATTATAGCTTCGTCGCGTTTGGTCTTCGTTTGTTCGTCGCGCACCATCGTTACGGCGCGCTCGGCGAGGTCGCGCACCATCGATTCGACGTCGCGTCCAACATAGCCGACTTCGGTATATTTTGTCGCCTCTACTTTGACGAAAGGCGCTCCGGCAAGCCGCGCCAAACGGCGTGCAATCTCGGTTTTGCCGACACCCGTTGGACCAATCATTATAATATTGTTTGGCATGATTTCGTCGCGAAGTGTTTTTTCGACCTGCTGACGTCGCCAGCGGTTGCGCAGGGCAATTGCGACGGCTTTCTTGGCGGCGCTTTGGCCGATAACGAATTTATCAAGCTCGGTAACAATTTCGCGAGGCGTAAGCACATTTTTTGAAGATTGTTCGGCGACAATCTCGAGTATTTTTTGTTTTGTCTCTTCGGTTAAATATGTGTTTTCTTCTTTGTCCATAAGTTATAATTCTTCGATATTAATGTTTTGATTAGTATAGATGCAGATTTCGCCTGCAATCTTAAGTGATTCTTCGACTATTTTCGAAGCAGGCATGTCGGTAAATTTCAAAAGCGAACGCGCCGCTGACAAAGCATAGGGTCCGCCGGAGCCGATGGCGACGATTTGCTCATCGGGTTCGATAACGTCTCCGGTACCGCTGATGATTAGGGCTTTTTGACTGTCCATGACGACGAGCATTGCCTCGAGGCGGCGCAAATAGCGGTCTGTCCGCCAATCTTTTGCCAAATCGATTGAAGCGCGATAAAGATTACCGCGATGCGCTTCGAGTTTTTCTTCGAAACGCTGCAAAAGCGTGAATGCGTCAGCCGTTGCGCCTGCGAAGCCCGTGAGTATTGTGTCGTTATATAAGCGGCGGACTTTGCGTGCAGAATGTTTCATTACGGTATTGCCGAATGTTACTTGCCCATCGGCGCCCATTGCCGCTTTCCCGTCGCGAATTACTCCGATGACGGTTGTCGAGCGAATATCTGTGTGTTTTTTGTTCATTTTTTGATAGAATTATTATTGTGATTCTAAAATTTTCCCTTATTATTAAGTTATTTTCTTAATTGTCATTCTTCGATGAGCTGTTGATGACACCATTTATAGAAGAATTTTTATATGGTAACATACTCTGAATGACAACCTTCAGCATATCAATTATTCCCTATCCTTAGCGCAATCACTTTTTCGATTTAAAAATTTACAGACTTCATGTGTAATTACTAATTACTATTAATACTAATAACGATTAATAATCTTAATATTCTCGAAGGAAAGGTTTGAACCAAGTTTCTCCGATGCTGAGGTCGATAGAAAGCCGCCCGAACATTTCACGCATCAAGCCGTTGGAATTTTCGCCACGAACCCCGACAGTGATAGCGCCATCTAAATAAACGGTCCCAACTATTGGTATTTCAATTCCGAATGAGCCGTAGTACTCATTAATCGGCGTGCCGAAGACGCTGTAATACTGTTGGCGGTAACCGCCGCCGAAATTGTATTTGATTCTATCGAGAAACGACGCATTAAATGACGGATTGCCCAAGCGAGATAAACCAATCGAAAAAGATGCCAATGGTCTGAAAGAAGTGTCGATGCCGCCCCGAAACTTCAAACTTGAAAAATCCTGGTACATAAAGTCGGCGCCGAATATGAACTTTCCGGTTTGATAGCTAAAACCAGCACCGAATAATGCTGGCATACTAATTGTTGAACTACTGACAGAAGTATCGTTATTTGAAAAGCTTGTTGCCCGAATGACTGTTGTTTTAAGGTTCAAAGCGCTATTATACTCCCAAAAAGCGCCGAGCGTAAAGCCTTCAAAAGGCATGAATGTCATTCCAAGCCGAGTGCCGTAACCATCGATTTCGTCTTCAATTATTTTCTGGCTTAAATATGAATAATAGTCGTAAAACTGAGTTACAATGCCGTTGGAAATCAAACCGAATGTTGCAAATGCCTGAGCCCCGATTGCAAGATTGCGCCATGGTCGAATGCTTGCTCCCAAATATCCGCGCGATAGACCGCCTTTACCTTGGTTTAGGTATTCGCCTTTATAAGTTGTTCCATCGAGTACTATTTCGGTTGGCGAATTGACAAGGTAGTTTACCATTGTATAAGGCACAAAGCCAAGCCCAATCGACATTCCAATAGATGTATCGACAGCAAATAAAGCTTGGATGCCGTTAACTTTTCCATTATTCTGCATCAGCGTGTAATCATCGATTGTATTAACATGCTGATTGAAGATATAACCGACTTGCAGCCGAGTATTGGTTATAGTCGACCATATAGCGGGATTCAGAGGATTTAACGAATGATTGCTTGGAAACGCAATGGTAGTTCCTCCAAGACCAACAGTAGCGGAATTTGTCGAATAGTAAATATCTCCGAGTCCAAATATCGAATAATTCGAACCTCCTTGGGCAAATACTCCTATTGCATTGAATAGCAATAAGGTTACGATTAGCTGTATTTTAGTTCTATTCATATTATTATTCAATACTTTTATTATTACTTCTTCGGATTATAAGTCGGGTCATAGGAATATATGATTCTTAGTTTCGGCCTTTTGGAAGAGTCAGGATGATTTATTCCATAAAAAACAAGTCTTTCCATTTCTTTATTTTGGTCGGTATAACCATATGAAATAAAAGAGATTGAGCCTAAGCCACCTGTATTTCGATTCCAATACTCAATAATTGGTGAAACGCTTTCTGCATAGAATTTATCTCCGCCGTCGTAAGAAGCATAAGTATATTTAGTAATAGCATTTACAGTATCGACATATTCTAAATACATCGTTGAATCACTCGGACGATTGCCCATAATGCACTTTTCCTTATCCAGCGTTAACTCAAGCTGGGCCTTATGAATAGTCGCATATGGATGCAACATGCTTAAATCGAAATAAACTCTTGAGCGCAATTGGTTACCGCCCTGCACCACCAATGAGCCATCGTCAGGGTAAGGAGAATTCACAAGATAGCTTTCAGTAAAAGAATAAAGATACACAGTATCAAGAGAAGAGCCATCTCTGGAAATAATGACTTCGATGTAAGGTGCAAAACTAGTGCTGTAACCGGTTGTATTAAATTCTCTGATGACTTTTGAATTACTATAATCCGGAATAATGGCAATATTTTTCAAAACCGATTGGTCACTAGGATTATGAAGCCACTTTAATACTAATTCTTTTTCAATATCCATAGAAATATCGGTTGTATCTTGCAACGGTATCTTATCGCTGTAAATTCCTATTACATGTGGGTCAACAAATGGGCTGGTTCCGTCTTCATTGAAAATATCCTCCCAAATTACTGTCGAATCCCATAATTGTGTTTCCTCGTGCAAGGTTAAAACCAACGAATTATCAAGAGAATCGCCAAAAGTATAATAAGAAGGACGCAAAAAAAGTCTTGAAGATAATATTTCATCAATGGTAATGTCAGTCAAAGTATCAGGCAATTCAGCAAAGCGTAAATCCCCCGCAGCCTTGAAATCCCCTGCTGCGCCGATGAGAATTGAACCATATTCAAAATAATGCCCCCTTTCCCTATATTGTTCGATACGAAGAATCAATGTCGTATCCACAGATGTTAACGCCTTAATAACGATAGTATCGTTGATATAGCTTCTACCGAGGTCTGTCGGCAGGTCGTTACAGGAAGAAAGCAAGAAAGCAAGCGCTAATAAGGCAGGTAAAAAGAGCTTTACCGCGTAATTTTTTGTATTATGGCTAATAATCATTTACTTAAATACTGAATATGCAAAAACATAGTAGATTTGAATCTATAAAAATCCTTTGTATTAGTCCTTGAAAGCAGAATAATATACGTCTGCATATTTTTTTGCGTCCCAAGAAAAATCGGATTCAATTCCATTAGCTATTAAAGCATTCCAACTTTCCTTATTCTTGAAAAGTTCTACCGCTTTTTTAACAGCTTTATGAAAGTCCGTTACATTTGAATTTCTAAAGACGAATCCATTGCCTTTTTTAGTTTTTGCGTCGAATTCAGTTACGATATCTTTTAATCCACCGGTCGAGCGAACGATTGGCGCTGTTCCGTAAATCAATGAATACATTGAATTTAATCCGCAAGGCTCGTAAACCGAAGGCATCAGGAACATATCGGCACCGGCTTCGATTAAATGAGCCAAATCTTCGTCGAATGCGGTTTTAACAGATAATTTTTCAGGATATTTTTTCTGAAGCTCTTTGAGCTCGTTCTTTAAATCAGTGTCGCCGTCGCCGAGTATTATCAATTGAATATTTTCAGATAATAACTTGTCGGCAGCTTCAATTAGCAAAGATACTCCTTTTTGTCGCGAGAGCCTTGTAACCATTGCAGCCAGCGGTATGTTTTCGTTATATTCTAATTTAAATTTCTTTAAAACTTCAATTTTATTGGCTGTTTTGTATGACTCAATGTCGCCGGAATACTTCGTTTTCAAATATGGGTCAACCTTTGGGTTCCATGCCCAGGGGTCGATTCCGTTGAGTATTCCGACAAAATCGTCTTTACGTTTTTCCAATAAAGCATTGAGTCCGTTGCCATGCGTTTTATCTTTCAAAATCTCCGCTGCATAAGACGGGCTGACCGTTGTGATTTTATCGGCATAGAATAATCCGCCTTTCATGAAGTTGAAATTCGTCTTATGAATAAAATTTTGTCGCTCGGTTTTCGGCAAATTGGTTTTATCAAAGCTGTGATGGGTATAGATGCCCTGCTGATAGAAATCGTGTATAGTAAACACTACTTTTGTCTTTTTAAACTTTTGGGGAAAAAGAGTTTTAACCAAGGCGGGGATTATTGCCGTTTGCCAGTCGTTGCAGTGAATAATATCCGGAAACCAGCCCAAAATCAGGCATGTTTCAATTACCGTTCGATTGAAATAAATAAACCTTTCGTCGTTATCACGATATTCCCTACCGGTTTTGGGGTCGGTATAGATACCTTTCTTGGCATCGAAATATTTGTGATTGGTAGTAATATAAGCCTGAACTTTGGTTCGAGGGCTATTAATGGACGATGATTTAATCGTTGCCGGGTCGAACTTTTCGCCAATCGGTATCGGCACTTCGCGGAGACGGTTAATTTCGTGTATGCGGTTTTTGCGTTCGGATATTGTTCCGTATTTCGGTACCATTACTCTAACGTCGTGTCCTAGTTCCCTTAGCGCCAAAGGCAACGAATAAGCAACGTCGGCAACTCCGCCAACCTTTACAAATGGATATACTTCGCTTGTAACAAATAAAACGCTTAGAGGTTTA
>CAYLSY010000094.1:0-8383 GCA_964386275.1 uncultured Hyphomicrobiales bacterium | reverse complement strand
TGTGTATCGCAAGTTAGATGCTTTTTGCCACAAATGCAAATTCGTATTTTGGATCCGGGTTAATTTAATTAATAAGAGTTAATTTAGGGATTTAACAAATATTTTACCTAATATCGGGTCTGAAGAATTATGCGAGAATATCCTTTTAATAATATTATCGTGCAACACAGCGCCCGAAGGCATTAATTTCAATCCGTTAGTTGTAACGATATCTCTCGAAAGCACCATTCCATCCGTAAGTTCTTGCAATTGCACAGCTATCTCTTTAATTCCCGATTCATCATGTCCGCTTAAGGCAGCATATTGGTCGAGTAATGCTGCAGGCTTCGGGTCGTATAATCTGTTTGTTTCCCGTTTAATTCTTTCGATTGCATCACGTGATTTTAGGTTCATCTGCGTCCGGAACTCCTCGTAATCAAGGGCGACCCTGATAATCCGCGAGCTGACCGGTATCTGCCATGAAGCAAGTCTATCGGGAAAACCGCTTCCGTCGAAGTTTTCGAATAAATGATAGAGAATATTGCTTACTTCTTTGAAGCGGCGTACGCCGGAAACGATTTCTTTTGCGCAAATAGGCACTTGGAACATCAATTTGTCGGTAGGTCTGCCGTCGCTCATAACAGGATATTTCAGCAAATTGTCAGGTAAGCAAATTTTACCGGCATAGCAGAGATAAGCTGCTATTTTTATATCCTGCAATTGGTCGGATTCGAATCCACCGAGCTGTCTGGCAATCCAAAAAGAAGCGTCGGCAACTTTTTTAAGCATTTCGGTTGACGATGGAATCCTTGCTTGAAGGAATTTGACCGCAAGGAGCGTCATGTCGTGGAAACTTCGTTCGAGCTCTTTCGCCAAATCCTGAAGCAATTGGTTTTCTTCACGTGTTTTTTGTTGAAGAGCAACATAACGAGAAGCAGAGCGCATTCTTGCAATCAAGTCTTCAGCCGAAAATGGTTTTATCATAAAATCGTCGGCGCCCTCTTCAAGCGCTTTGATTCTTTGGTGGCGGTCAAGATTTGCCGTGAGCATAATGAAATATATGTCGTTTAGTGTAGCATGCTCGCGGATTTTTTTCAAAACCTGAAAGCCGTTCATTTTCGGCATTGTTATATCGCAAATAACAATCAGAGGGTGGCTGCGCTCGATTTTTTCCCATGCGTCGGCGCCATCGAAAGAAATCAGTATGCGAGAATCGGGAAACGATTTTGAAAGAAGCGTTTTGAGCGAGATTACTATGGCTTCTTCGTCGTCGACAACAAGGAATGAAATATTATTTTCCATTGGTATTTGCCTCGTTTCCTTGTGCATAATTTTGTATCAAATCTTTTACGCTTAATTGACGAACTAGCAAGCTGATGCGTCTATTAGAAATATCGAAAGGATTGTCAGGATTTCGAAGTTTTCTATCGGCATATCCAACAACCTTGGTAACTTGCCCTTCCCATAGACCAGAATTTTCAAGAATTAATCTCGATGCATTGGCGCGGTCGGTCGAAAGATTCCAATTATCATAACGAGCGCCCCCGGAATATTGGCGGCTGTCGGTATGTCCTTCGATATCAATGTTGTTTGGCAATTTACCGAATTCTGCGGCAAGTTTTTCCAAAATTTCCCTTGCTTTGGGCTTTACGACAGCGCTTCCTACTTCAAAGAAAAGCGCATCTTTTGTTTCGAGCAACTCAATGCGCAAGCCTTCTTTTGTCATTTCAATTTTTATCGCCGACAATATTTCCTTTAATTCAGGTCTGTTCGACATTTCCTCTTTTAAGAACTTTTTTATCTCTTCGCCGAGTTTTGCGACTCGTTCTGCGGCTAATGCGCTGTCAGACTTAGCTTTTTGCATAGCTTGCTCGGCAGCAGTTTTAACATCGATTCCCTTTGCTTTTGCCAAAGAATCCCAATACTCCTGCGGAGCAAAGAATGAGAAAGATTCTTTGGAATCGCCTTCGCCGCCTTTGCTTTCGTAATCTTCTGTGCCTGGTCCCATGGGCTGAAGCCCCAAATCAATTGGCACGGTTCGTTTTCCGGTGATGAAACTATATGCTCCGGGTTCTTTAAAATATGATACGACTGATTTTTTTACATCCTCGCTTTGACCCAAAATCCACATCACAATGAAAAAAGCCATCATTGCCGTAACGAAATCGGCATATGCCACTTTCCATGAGCCGCCATGATGTCCGTGTCCGCCATGTCCACGCTTTTTCTTAATTATTATCGGCTGCTCTTTCGGAGCTGATTTATCTTGTTCTTCTGACACTTGTTTTTTAGTAATCCAATATTTGTTTAGCTAATTTAAAAATATTAATTAATAGAGACCTCTGAAAAATTTATAAAAATGATGTTGTCATGCTGAACTTGTTTCAGTATCAATCCTTCAAAGTGTGTGCCAACCTGCAAGATGGATTCCGGGTCAAGCCCGGAATGACACATTTGTTGAATTTTTCAGAAGTATCTAATAATAAATCAAATAAATCAAATAAATTAATATAAATTCTATAAAATATCTGTCTATTCATAGAATGATTCCGGAATTGCCGGAATGACGATTTCGAAATAATAACTTAATAACTCCTTACTTCTATTTAAAAGGAAAATGAATTAATGTTAATTATGCACATATTTCATTTCTTTTTTTTCACACTGTTTCCACTTTAAAAAGTGGCAATCGCCACTTTATTTACTTCGGTCTTTTTATAGCTTCTTCGGTTTCGCTGAATGACGGTCGGTTTTCGGGGTCGATTGCACGTCGTCCATATTCTATGGCAACCGCTGCGGGAGCGCCTTTGGCGAATGAAAGCAAAGATGCTTTAATTGCCTGCAAGTAATGAGCTTCCTTTTGAACAATATTATCCATGTTTTTAGCCAATGGTCCGACAAGTCCGTAGCACATCAATACCCCGAGAAACGTGCCGACCAAAGCCGCTGCGACGTGATGGCCGACAACTTCGGGACCTTCTGAAATCGATTGCATGGTAACGACAACGCCAAGCACGGCTGCAACAATTCCAAGTCCGGGGAATGCGTCTGCGGTTGTATTCAAGGCTGCCGGGGCGATTTGTTCTTCGCTATGGAGCGATTCAAGGTCCAAGTCCATGAGTTCTTCGAGGTCGTGCGCCGGAACGCCGCCGCTAAGGACAACTTTCAAAGTATCGCATAAAAAAGATACTGCATGATGATTAGCCAGAAACGACGGATATTTGGATATAATAGAACTTTGTTCGGGGTTTTCGACATGGGACTCTAGAGCAATCAATCCTTCTCGTTTTGCGAATTGGAAAATTTCATATAACAATTGCATTAGTTCGACATATGCGGCTTTATTGACTTTGGGACCTTTTAACGTGCCGATAGCGCCGGCAATTATTTTCTTTAATGTAGTAACCGAATTTGCAATAATCAGCGAACCAATAGCCGCTCCGCCAATGATGATAAATTCATTAATTTGAAGCAAAAGCAAAACATTGCCCCCAGCCATAATAAAACCGGTAAGCAATGCTCCAAATACAATAACCGCCCCAATAATAACAAACATATTTACCGCCTGATTATTTTAATGTTCACAATACTAATTATCGGCATAAATACCTATTTATTAATACTTTCAATTTTTCTTTTTATGCTTTCATTATCCGGTTCAACAGCAAGAGCCTTTTTATAGTATTTTAGCGCCGAATCGAAATCCCCTTGTTTCTTATATATTTCAGCAAGATGTTCAAAAATATCAGCTCCGGCATCGCCGCTCATGGCGGCTTTGCCGATGTAAATCAACGCTTCATTCACCTCGCCAGTCAAGAACAAAATCCAGCCGTATGTATCCAGAAAAGCGGGATTGTCAGGTTCTTGCGCAAGCGCTTTTTTCGACATTTCGAGAGCATAATCGAGGTTTATACCCCTTTCCGCAAGGGAATATGCGAAATTGTTATTTGAGCTTGCATCATTTGGTGCATATTTTAGTGCTTGTCGATAGTAAAAATCAGAGCTATCGAGCATATTCAACAAATGATATTGAGAACCCAGTAAAGAAAGAGCGTCGACATTTGATTTTTCGAGCGCAACGGTTCGTAAAAACGCATCGATTGCTTTTCTGCTTTCGCCAGAAATGGCATGAATCAATCCGCAATAAAAGCTAAATCTTTCATCATTCGGAAAAACGTGACTATAGTTTTCAAAGATTTTCAAAGCCTTGTCAAATCGCTTGTTTTGATAATAAAAATATCCCGCTTGCAGTGGCGCTTCTTCGGCTTTGGCGGATGCTTCCAAGCTTCGCTCAATTAATTTGTCGGCTGTTGCGCTATCATTAATCCTATCGGCTAGAAATGCCGAGTATAGATTGATTCTCCAATCAAAGTAAAACCGATTATCAATTTTTGAAATAAATTGCTTAATGAATTCGTTCGCCTCGCTGCTTGTATCATCGAGAAATTTCTTGCATACGAAATTGTAAAAAATTGACTGCTCAGCCGTTGGGAGCTGCTTTTCGGCATTTTCCAGAAAACTTAAGCATTCTCGATAACGATGCGCATCAAAATAATATTCAATTATCGAAAGCGCCGTATTTCGGTCGTTTGTGTTGTTATAATAAATTCTGCTCAGCGTTTCGATATAC
Source organism: uncultured Hyphomicrobiales bacterium (assembly GCA_964386275.1). Classification (GTDB taxonomy): domain Bacteria; phylum Bacteroidota; class Ignavibacteria; order Kapaibacteriales; family UBA2268; genus CAYLSY01. The sequence goes on along the minus strand of CAYLSY010000094.1, from coordinate 3,774 downwards.
TTTTGTTTATCGCCGGTTTGGTTATATAAATCAGCAAGTCGCCTTAGAATCTGGTCTTCCGAACCCATCGAAGATATCTTCTCGTATATCTTTATTGCTTCTTTGGGCTTTCTGATTTCATAAAGCCTTGCCAACATAATTGTATTGTCCAGCGTTGGGCTTTCCTCGACTATAAATTCATATAGTTTTATAGCGTCATTTATCCGATACTGCTGAAGGTAAATATCTGCAAGTAACTGGTAAGCCGGAATAAAAAAAGAATCCTGTTCAATTGCTTTTAGCGCATAATCTGAGGAACGCTCAAAATTGCCAAGCTCTTTATAACTTTTTCCAATGGCATAAAACACTGCCGCAGACGAATCATACCTTAATGCTTCAAAGAACTCAAGAATTGCTTCTGCATGCTTCTTTTGCTGTTGATAAATCGAGCCGGAAATCACGAAATCCCTTACAATACCTTTATACTCCGAAGTATCGATTACTGCGGCATCGGTTTTTGCTTTTTTTAGTATTTCTTGAATTGATGCAGTCCGAGATTCCTTTGGTGTCGAACAAGAATTCAAAAAAACTGCGGCTGCACACAATATTGCAATCAAGATTCCATGTTTACTTAGCATTTGTCTATATTATTAAATATATTTTCGGCAATTTTTTAATAAACTAAAATTAATTTTATATACGAATTTACGGCAGATAAATTTTCATCTTTATAAATAAATGAAAATAGGCAGCTTCCGCTTTTTTTTAAAAGCAACGGCCACCTATATTCTTTCTAATATTATTCCAACTTTTGATGACAAAACAGATTTGGACTTTCAGATCTCTTTTATTAACAAGCTAACCAACTATGTCATTCCGTTTTTTACAGAGAACTTTCTTTGTCAGAACTCTCAATCAATAATTAATTATTCTTAATTTTTAATAAAAATCGATTTAAAGATTTGACCGGCAATGTCGGGGTTTTCTTTTAAGCGCCTTGTGGAATATCCGTACCAGTCCTCGCCAAATGGAGTATAAACCCGCAAGCGATGTCCTTCTGCCAAAAGCTCGTTTCGCTTGCCTTCGCGAACGCCAAGCAACATTTGAAATTCATAGCTTTCCTTTGGCAGATTGTGTTTAGAAATATAGTTCCGAGCGTAATCGATAAGCGGGTCGTCATGTGTTGCTATGCCAACATAGAAGCCGTTTTCAATCATAACATCGAAAAGTTTTTTCCAATTGTCGCGGACCTCGTTTTTACCTTGATAAGCAATCGACGGCGCTTCTTTGTAAATTCCCTTGCAAAGACGCACTGACGGTTTAAGCGGAATAAGCGAGCGAACGTCGTCCATGCTGCGAATCATATAGGATTGAATCACAATGCCGACGTTATTGAAACCTTCAGAGCGAAAACGGCGGTATAGGTCGAGCGTTTTTGTTGTATAAGGCGAGTTTTCCATGTCCAAACGAATGAAAATTCCGTATTCTGCAGCTTTTTTGAGCAAAGATAAGATGTTGTTGTATCCGAATTCTGTGTCGATGCCCAAACCGAGCGATGTCGGCTTGACCGATAAATAGGTTTTGAGCTTGTTTTCGTAAATTGCATCCAATACTTTAGAGCTTTCTCCCATTTCATGCAAAGCGCGTTCCTTTGTTTCGACAAATTCGCCAAGGACATCAATTGTCGTCATTCCGCCCTTGGCTTCAAGTTCTTTCGTTACCCTTACCGCATCTGCCAAAGTCGGGCCAGCAATATATTTGGAGGCGACTTTTTTAATAATTGCCTTCGGAACTAAAGGCATCGTCTTTATAATCAATTGATTCAGCATTTTACCAACCTATTCTATTTTAACGAAAATCGTAAATACTTTCAATTATTTAGAAAAATGAAATCATTTTAATTATGCACATCTTTCATTTAATTCACATTGAATACGCTTTTCAAAAGTTGCCTCATCTACACAATTAAAAATTTTCGGGTCTCATCTGGGGGAATAGCAAAACTTCGCGGATGGTTTTCTGTCCGGTCAGCAGCATTACCAAGCGGTCAATGCCAATTCCCAAGCCAGCCGTAGGAGGCATTCCAATTTCCAAAGCATAAAGGAAATCTTCGTCGACAATCATTGCTTCGTCGTCGCCGGCAGCTCTGGCGCGAGCTTGCTCTTCGAGGCGGCGGCGTTGGTCGCGTGCGTCGTTGAGTTCTGAAAAAGCGTTAGTCAGCTCTCCTCCGTTGATAAACAGTTCGAAACGCTCGACCAGACCTTCTTCGCTGCGGTGTTTTTTGGCGAGCGGAGATATTTCAATAGGATAATCCGTTACAAAAGTTGGCTGAATCAAGTTCGGTTCAACTTTTTCCTTGAAAATTTCGTCCAGCGCTTTTGACCATGAGAACGAAGGGTCGCACTCCACGCCAATTTGTCGGGCAATCACGAAAAGTTCTTCTCGTGTCTTTCCTTTTAAATCGAATCCGGTATATTCTTTAAGCAAATCGAACATCTTCGCACGACGGTATGGCTTTTCGAGGTTGATTTCAACATCGCCGATTTTTGCAGTATAGCTGCCGTTGACTTCGTACGCAACCGAGGAAATCAAATCTTCGGTCATGCTCATCATCCAGTTATAATCCTTATATGCTACATAGACTTCAAGACTTGTGTATTCGGGATTATGCAACTTGTCCATGCCTTCGTTACGGAAATTTTTACTGATTTCGTAAACGCCTTCGAAACCGCCTACAATCAGTCTTTTCAAGTATAATTCATCGGCAATTCGCAAGTAAAGCGGAATATCAAGGGCATTATGATGAGTTATAAACGGACGCGCCGTCGCTCCGCCGTAAATTGGTTGCAGCACAGGTGTTTCTACTTCCAAACAGCCGAGCTCATCAAGGAAACGTCTGATTTTTGTAATAATCTTGGCTCTTTTAACAAATGTTGCACGAACTTCCGGGTTAACAATCAAGTCGATATACCTGCGTCGGCAGCGCTGTTCGACATCCGAAAAGGCGTCATAGACAATCTTGTTGCCGTTTTCGTCAGTTTCTTCCTTTGCAATCGGAAGCAAACGCAATGATTTGGTTAAAATAGTAACTTCCTTCGAATGAATGCTGATTTCGCCTGTACGGGTGCGGAAAACATAGCCGCGAACGCCGATGATATCGCCTATATCGAGGTTTTTCAGATTATCGTAGAAATCGGGCAAATCGTCTTTCTTCATGTAAGCCTGAATTCGTCCCGTTTGGTCTTGAATGTGCATAAAAGTTGCCTTGCCCATGCGGCGAATACTCATAATCCGTCCTGCGCAAGATACATCCGCGAACTTTTCATTTTCTTCATCTTTGTAACCAAGCAGTATTTCAGAAGAATTATGAGTTTTTTCGTAAGAATATGGGTAAGGATTTATATTTTGCGATTCAAGCAATTCGAGTTCTTCCAAGCGCCTTAGCTCTTGGTCGTTCCTGGTTTCTTCGAATGATTGCCGGTTGTTTGTCTTATTTTCCATATTTTAATATTTGCAAATAAATAAACTTCAAAATTATGCGGCTTCAACCACAATATCAAATGGAAATTTTGATGTTATGATTTTATTTAAAAAATTTGTAATTTGTAAATTCATATATAAATCATAATATATGTGGGTTGGCTTCATCCAACATCTATGATAGAAGCGGCTTTAATTGAATGATACTAATTGATAAACTGATTAGTTACAGTTTTTTATAAAAAATGACATATTGGGAAAATTAGCTATATGGCATTAATTTTCATAGACGGCAAATCAATCGAAACATCAATC
>CAYLSY010000093.1:0-8397 GCA_964386275.1 uncultured Hyphomicrobiales bacterium | reverse complement strand
TTCTTTTTTGATTCCTCGTATTCTTTCAAAACTTTCTGTTGTAGATCTGCATTGACTGGAGCGTAATTGAAGAATTCCATCGAATAGTTTGCCCTGCCGCTTGATAGGCTGCGCAAATGTGTTGCATAGCCGAACATTTCTTTCAGCGGAACAATGCCGTTTAACTTTTGCGACCCTTTACGGTAGCGGCGCATTGATTCGATACGACCTCGCCGGCGGTTCAAATCGCCTGTTACAGCGCCGATATAATCATCCGGAGTATTAATTTCGATTTTCATTAACGGTTCGAGCAAAATAGGAGCTGCCTTCATAAATGCGTTTTTGAAACAAATCGAAGCGCAGGTTCGAAACGCCATATCCGACGAATCAACCGCATGGAAACTGCCGTCGAGCAATACGACTTTGACATCGACAATCGGATATTCTGCAAGCAAGCCGCGTTCGAGCGTGGTTTCTATTCCCTTGCGCACCGACGGTATAAATTCAGCGGGAATTGCGCCGCCTTTAATAATATCGGTAAATTCGAAACCCTTGCCAGGATTCGGCTCAATACGAAGCACAGTATGAGCAAACTGCCCTTTGCCGCCGGTTTGCTTAACGTAACGGAAGTTGTCTTCCATTGGCTTGGTGATTGTTTCGTGGAAAGCAATCGATGGTTCGCCGACGATGGCATCGACACCGAATTCATGCAGCAGGCGGTCGACCATTATTTCCAAATGCAGCTCGCCCATGCCTGAAATTATTGTTTCACTTGTTTCTTCGTTATAACGCAATTTGAACGAAGGGTCTTCGTTTGCAAGTTTCCAAAGGGATTCGCCGAGTTTCTTTTCTTCTTTTTTAGATGCAGGAGTTACTTTCATATCGATAACGGCAGGGGGGATAAAAATCGATTCGAGCAGCAACTGCTGATTGACATCGCATAGCGTGTCGCCGGTTTTTGTATTCTTCATTCCGATTAATGCGACAATATCGCCGGGTCCTGCTGATTGGATTTCTTCGCGCTCCTTGGCGTGGATACGGAAAATTCTGCCAATTCGTTCGTTGTTCTTTTTCGTCGAGTTAAAAACTTGCATTCCGTTTTTAAGTTCGCCGGAATAAATTCGAATAAAAGTTTGCTGACCGACATACGGGTCGTGAATTATCTTGAACGCAAGCGCAGAAAACGGTTCTTTGAAACATGGTTTGCGGGTGTGAGTTTTCTCGGGATTGTCGACATCGAGACCGACGACTGAGCCTACGTCCAAAGGCGATGGAAGAAAATCGACGACTGCATCCAAAAGGTTCTGAATACCCTTGTTTTTATATGCCGAACCGCAGAATACCGGCGTAATCAACATCCTTAAGGTAGCGTCTCTTAAAGCTTCGGTAAGCAATTCTTTTGAAATTTCTTCTCCGTTAAGATACTTCTCCATTATTTCATCGTTGAAATCGGCTAAGTTTTCAATCAATCGAATACGGGTTTCTTCTGCTTTTTTCTTGTATTCCTGCGGGATTTCCGTTTCTATGGGGTCAATATCTTCGTAGCTGAATGCTTTCATTTTGACGACATCAATTGTGCCAGTAAAATTATCTTCAGCACCTATTGGGATTAAAACTGGAGCTGCGTTGGCGTCAAGATACTTATTCATCGACTCAACCGCTTCGTCGAAATCCGCACCTGTTCTGTCCATTTTATTGATAAATGCAATGCGAGGCACTTTATATCTGTCTGCTTGATTCCATACGGTTTCGCTTTGAGGCTGCACGCCGGCAACACCGCAGAAAACAGCCACCATACCGTCGATTACTCTTAAAGACCGCTCAACTTCGACGGTAAAATCGACATGCCCCGGAGTGTCGATGATATTGATTGTTCTGTCCTTCCATGTGCAAGTAATGGCTGCCGAAGCTATAGTAATTCCGCGCTCCTGTTCTTGCTTCATAAAGTCCATCGTCGCTTGGCCGTCATGCACTTCTCCAATTTTTCTGGTCGTACCTGTAAAAAAGAGCATCCTTTCGGTTACGGTAGTCTTTCCGGCATCTATATGAGCGGCTATGCCAATATTTCTTAATTTTGTCAATCCCATTTCATAATCCTAAAAATGCAAAGCATATATAGACAAAATTTTCTAATAAATATTGTAAATCGACATTGTTCAGCAGCTTTTTTTTAATTTGGTTGTATGAAAAAAATCATTTCCAAATTGGAATAAGTCATTAGATAAGAAGCAGCTTTTAAGCAGCTGATAAAAAGTAAGATTCCGGACAAACTGGAATGTCGCATAAATTGGTTTTGGGTATTCTAATATACTCTTTGTAATGGCAGAGTAAATTTAAAAATGGAACCGACGCCGACTTTGCTTTCAGCCCAAATTTTACCATGATTTTTCTCAATAAATTCTTTGCAGAGAATTAAACCGAGTCCAGTGCCTTTTTCGTTTTCGGTTCCTGGATTTGTTACTTTAGTGTCAATCTTGAATAGCTTGGATAATAAATCTTTATCCATTCCCATGCCTTGGTCAACGACAGACACTTCTACCTTATCGTTGTTAATTTCAGATTTAACATGCACTGAGCTGTTTTTATAAGAGAATTTTATTGCATTCGAGACCAGATTTCTAAGAACAGTAATTACCATATTTCTATCAAAAAAGGCTTGAGCGTTTCTATCAATTTCAGAAACAAGAGCGATACCTTTGTTTTCGGCATTGAGTTTCATACTTGAAAAAACACGTTCCGCAATTTCATGAATGAAATATCGAGCAGGCTGGTACTCAATTCGTCCAGTTTGAGAGCGCGACCATTCGAGCAGGTTCGTCAGTAACTCAAATGTAAATTTAGCCGATTTGTCGAGCGATTGGATAATTTTATTAATTTCTTCAGCATTCATTTGCTTGTGGAATACCGAAAGCAGCTCAGTCAGTTGACCGAAAGAGCCAATTGGGTTTCTTAAGTCGTGAGCAATAATACTAAAGAATTTATCTTTTGTAGCAAGGGCTTCGCGAAGACTCGATTCCGATTCAGCCAACTTGTCGTTCAACAGAATCAACTTTTGTGATTCGCTCGATATGGCTTCGTTCAGCTCAATCAATTCTATATTTGTTTCCTTAAGCTCATCCAATGCTTTGTTTAATTGCTGGGTGCGTTCAATTACTTTTTGTTCCAACTGTTCATTGAGTTTCCGAATTTCTTGTTCAGCCTGTTTTCTTTCGGTAATATCGCGCGCAATTGCTAATATCATACGACAACCCGTAAATTCTATTAATCTAGCATAAACTTCAACGGGGAAAATAGTGCCGTCCGACTTTTTGTGATAGATTTCATAGATATAATAATCACTTGTTAATATTCTCTTTATATTATTCAAGGATTTCTCGTATTCATGCTCGGCAAGGAGAATATTCAACGGCTTGCCGATAATTTCGTCGATTGGGTATTTATGAACTTTCGAAGTTGCAATATTGGCGTCGATGATTATTGCTTCGAGTGAGTCATTAACATTAATAAGCAAAATGCAATCGGGCGATTGGTCGAATAACTTACGGAACTTTTGTTCGCTTTCGATTAGAGCTTGTTCGAAAGTTTTCCTGTCGGTAATATCCCTGATGCTTGCCAGGATATAGAATTCATTTCCGAGTTTAATCCTTGTAAGATAGACCTCGACATCAAATTCGCTATTTGTTAGAGTATGTTTTGCTTTCCATTCAAAGAAATGGTTTTCACCGTTAAGAACGCTTTTCCAGATTCTGCGGACGCTTTCGAACGGGCTGTTTTCTGAGGACAAATCGTCAAAAGAATAAGTAAAAATCTTGTCGTTATCAAGCCCGTACATATCGATAGCTTTTTTATTGATATCCACTATATGTCCTTCACTTGAGTGGATGATAATTGAATCATAAACACTGTTGAAAATCTTCAAATATGCGTCTTTTGCTTCTTGCAAAGCGTTTACAGCATTTTTAAAACTAGTTACGTCTCTGCCGGCAGTTGTAACAACTTTAACATCGCCGTTTTCATCGAATTCCGGCGCTAAAATCCAATCTATCCAAATCCCATTCGGCAGCTGAAACTCGATTCTATTTGTTTCTTTAGTTTGAAATACCTTGTTGATTGCGTTTTCCCATAATTCAACAAGTTCTTCGGGGTATCCGAGTTCGCGATGTGTTTTACCGATAAATAATTTATATGGTATTCCGGTTTGGTATTCTGTATTTGGGTTGACATATAAATGCCTGAAATTTTTATCGAAACGCATAATTGTATCGGGCGAATTGACGGCTAAAGCCCGAAACATTTCTTCTCTTTCGTATAAAGCTTTTTCTGCTAGCAATCTTTGACTTATATCAATAACGATTCCCCGAAAACCGAGTGGACCATTTTTCCCTTCGATAAGGTTGGAGTATACCAACACATCCAAGATTTTACCTTTCTTGGTTTTCAGGTGGTAGTGCTTGTCGAAAGATGTCCCTGTTTTAAGTATTTCTTCGATTGCTTTATTGACTAAATGAATTTCGTCGGGCAAGACAAAATCAAAGATATTGAGACCTTTTTCAAAATCTTCTTGTGTTACTTCGAAAAAGTCGAATCCTTGCTGATTGGCAAAGGTTATTCTTCCTTCCAAATCACATTCATACACGGTTTGAGGCAAAGTGTTGGCTAATTCACGATATTTCTTTTCATTAATCTTTAGTGATTCTTCAGTTTTGAGCAATTCTGTTATATCTTGCATAGCAATAATTGTCGCAACATCATCCTCGAATATTATTGTATCAAGAGTAACACTTGCCCAACGTTCAACGTTACTCTTTGTTTTTATTTTTATCGTAAATTTAGGTTTGTGTTTACTTTTGGAATAAATAGATTCAATATACTGAGCGACAAGATTTTCGAAATCCGGGTGAATGAAATCCCAATAATTCATTTTTTCAATTTCTTCTTTGGTATAGTCGGTAAGCTGTTCTGCTGACTGATTGACATATAAAAACTTATCGGCTTTATAAATAAGAATTGCGACAGGATTTAATTCTGTCAATGTTCGGAATTTTTCTTCCGAATCCTTGAGGGCTTTTTCGGCGGCTCTTCTTGCAGAAATATTATTCCATTCCCTTAGAGTCTGGAATATCATATTTGGAAGGTTGTGGAATGTATCGGATGATTTTACCATGTAGTTCATTATACCCGCTTTGAAAGCCTCGACAACAAGCTTTTCGCTTCCAAAACTCGTCATCAGTATGATTGGGTATTCAATATTATCAGCAGAACCGGATGCTAAATCCGTTCCATAACCATCCGGCAGTTTCCAATCTGTAACTATTATGTCGACTTTGTTGTTTCTTCGATAATTTTTTGCTTTATCGATTTCGGATACATATTCACAGGAAAAATCAGTATAATCATCAAGACTTCTTTTGATTAATTCAATATGGTCTGAATCGTCTTCGACAATTAAAATATGTATTTTATTATCCATATTTTGCCTTTGCTTAGTATCAAATTATTAATAAGGAAGAGAGTTCCATCCAAGCCAATAAAATCCAAGGTCGTTCATCATTTCAGTAAACTTATCAAAATCCAAAGGCTTAACAAGATAGCTGTTAGCATAATTCTCATATGCTTTGCTTATATCAATTTTATTACTTGATGAAGTAAGCACCACAATTGGAATTGTTTTCAATGAGTCAACTTCTTTTATTCTTGATAAAACTTCGATACCGTCAACTTTCGGCAAACGCAAGTCGAGCAATATTATATTTGGCTTGGGATATGTATCTTTATCGGCGTATTCTTCTTTGTTGAACAAAAAATTTAGCGCTTTTTCGCCATCGTCGACATGGAAAAATTTATTGGCGATGCGATGCTCTTCGAAGCATCGCATAACAAGCTCGGCATGGTCGTAGTTGTCTTCAACAAGAAGGATTTTCAGCGGTTCTCCGTGCATTTTGCCTCCAAAGATTAATTGACGTTATTATTAATCGGTTTCTTTAAGGAAAAATTGAATGTTGAACCTTTTTCAGGTTCGCTGTCAAGCCATATTCTGCCGTTATGGAATTCAATAATTCTTTTAACAAGAGATAGTCCAATGCCTGTGCCTTCGCTTTTCTGGTCGAGTTTATTGAATAAACCGAAAATATTATCGTGATATTTCTTATCAATTCCTATACCGTTATCTTTCACATAATAAACTAATTCGTCATTATTATTATAATAATAGCCGATTTCAATTTTGGGATTTTTTTGTTCGCCAATAAACTTAATCGAATTTTCGATTAAATTCTGGAAAACTTCCTTAATTCTTTGTCTATCACCGAATATGTCGGGTATATTTTTTTGAACAGAAATCTCAATTCCGCGTTGAGCTATTGAGCCGTGGAGCAATTCGCATACTTCGTCGATGAGAGAATTCACTTTAATTGTTGTCGGCGGATTAATCAGCCTTCCAATTCTGGATAATTCGAGCAGGTCTTGGAGCAAATCTTGCATTTTTTCTGCAGCGCTGACAATCCTTTGAATATCATCATTGGCGCGGTCGAATTTTCCCTTAAGGAAATCATTCGACAAAGCGCCGGCAAAACCTTTAATTGTAATCAATGGACTTCTTAGGTCATGCGAAACGGTGTAAGTGAATCGCTCCAATTCGGAGTTTTTTGCTTCCAATTCTTTGATTTGTTTTTGAATAGTATCTTCGGCTTCTTTCCTGTCGGTTATGTCTCTGCTGAAAACAACGAGATGTATTATTTTATCATTGTAATCGAAGACTGGATAAATGCGCTCTTCGTACCATCGGTTCCGTCTATACACTTCAGTATTATATGATGTTCTGTTATTTATCAGGTATTCCTTTAATTCATTTTTTTGTTTTTTTAAATTGTCATAGTCAGGAAAGTCAAAAATATTCCGCTCAATAAGTTCCTCATTGGTTTTATTTATCCTTTTAGCATAAACATCATTAAAGTTAAGTATATTTCCTTCAACATCCAGCAGAATAAGAGCGTCGGTGGTCGCATTTAAAATTATTCTTGCGGTTTCTTCGCTTTTGCGGATGCTCTCTTCGATAGCTTTTCGCTCGCTAATATCCTGTGAAAATGAAAAGATATACTCTTTTCCATTATATATAAATAAATTTGACGTTACTTCAATTGGGAAAATTTTTCCTGCTTTTGTTTTATGGAATGTTTCGAAAATATTTTTCTTTTTTATTCTTAATATATCAACAAGTTGATTGAATTTTTCCATATCGATCGAAGGGTCAATATCAAGAATTTTTAATTTGTAAAGTTCATCTAAAGTATACCCTAGAGCATTACAACTTGCTTTATTGGCATAAATAATACTGCCATCTGGAGTGAGCCATTGAATTTCGCCTGCCGAGTTATCAATCGAGAACATTGCCAAATCTAATTTTTGGTTTTGTTCTTCAAGCTCCTTCATTAAAATTGCTCTTTCGTTTAATTTTTGTTCTATTTCCGTGGCATATGATTCCAAATCTGACCGTAGGTCTGCATGTTTGATTAGCAAAGCAAATGTCATAGCCATTTCGGTAATCAAATTAACATGCTCATCATTAAAACCATTTATTTTTTCGGAAGAAAAATTCAATATTCCGGTAAGCTCGTTGTTTATTAATAATGGAACACTCAGATGAGAAAGCATTCCTTCTTGATATAGCATATCCAGAACTTTAATATTACGGTGTTCAGATAAATCATTATATAATTTGTACTGACCTAATTTATAATCTTCCAGATTTGGCAGCCATTCGAGATTAAATTCAGTATTTTCTGGCATGCTTGTCGATGAATCAATATCGACGGCGATAATTTTTGCGGTGTTTGTTTCTGGGTAGTGTTTAATTAGGCTTGCCCTTTGGCAGTAAATAATTTTCCTAATTTCAACCAGCGCCGCCAAAACCATTTCCCTAGGATTATCCTTAAGAAGCATTGCAAGTTCGATTTGGCGTATCTTTTCGAGCCTTAAGGACTGTTTCTTTATCGTATCCTGCATAATAAAATGCAACAGAGAGATTGAAAGCGGTAGCCCAACCTCGTATGCAATATCCAACTGCTCGGAATTAAAGGCATCGTATTTATTATCGGACATGCTGATAAATCCTAGCATACGATTTCCGCTAATTAAAGGAATAAATGCAATTGACCTTATCCCTTCATTGTAAAGTGTCATGAATACTTCATTGTTGTCTTTTTCTTCTTCAAGATTATTTATATAAAAAAAGTTACCTTTGGAAATAGCCGTTAAATAAGCGTAATCCTCATATTTTGATTTATAATTTGTGCTTATAATTGAGCTTTCTTCAGAATCAACAGCAACGAATTCCAATAGTTTTTCATCACGGTTAATTAATACAATAAATACTTGCTTGCAATCAATCAGGCTTCTTAAGTATCTTGCGGCAGTTTTAGA
>CAYLSY010000092.1:0-8409 GCA_964386275.1 uncultured Hyphomicrobiales bacterium | reverse complement strand
ATGTAAAAAAAATAAGCGAAAAGTTGATTATTCCAGTTAATTTTTTTGTAATCATATACTTACCTCGTTATTACTATATAGAATAATTGTATCTTCAGATGATTTAATTTCTTTGATGCTAAATGAATTACTTAAAATAAAACAATTTTAAATAAATGTAACAATGCAATTACAAAGATAAATTTTTTTTTTGTATATTTTGCAAGGTTTCAAATAATTTGTATTTTCGTAATAGTAAAGTGGTCAATAATCCGTTCAATGCTAATTTCTATTGGTAACTAAAGTAAACTTGGTAACAAAAGTAAATAATAAGTAAAAAGTAAATAAGTAAATTAATTAATAAATAAGTAAATAAGTAATTAGTATTGCTGAAAGTAAAGCCACAGAAACACTCTGCAATTTGAACATTCGAGAATAATGTACGGAAAATTTTATGATAACTGAATTTGGGATTATTTTAATTTTCTTCATCATCGGTTTTGTCTTTGTTGCAGCCGGATTGGCTGCAGCAGCCGTCATCAGACCCAGCAAACCCAACCCGGTTAAAAATTCTACTTACGAATGCGGCGAAATCCCCGTGGGCGAACCATGGATTAAATTCAATCCTCGTTTCTATGTAGTTGCGCTCGTATTCATTATATTTGACGTGGAATTGGTGCTTTTATTTCCATGGGCTGTGGTTTTCAAACAATTGGGATGGTTTGCCTTCATTTCGATGGCGATATTTCTTGTAATTCTTTTCCTCGGTTTGGTTTACGATTGGGGCAAAGGCTATCTCGAATGGGATAAACCAAAGCCGGTTATTCCGAATTTAAAAGATTTTATTATCAAACGAAATCGTTAATTTTTAAAATCGTTAATTTTTAATAGTATAATCGCGACAAACATCACTAAGGGCTAAAAATGGGCTTATTAAATAGATTAAACGACCCTTTCGAGGGCGGAGGTTTTGCTTTAGGCACTGTTGAAGACTTGCTCAATTGGGGGCGCTCGAAATCCGACTGGTACTTGCAATTCGGTTTAGCATGCTGCGCTATCGAATTCATGGCTGTCAACGCATCGCATTTCGATTTCATGCGTTTCGGCTGCATTCCTCGTTCGACCCCTCGTCAGGCAGATTTCATCATAATTTCTGGTACTGTTACTCTGAAAATGGCTGAACGAGTTAAAAGAGTGTACGAGCAGATGGCTGAGCCTAAGTATGTTATTTCTATGGGTTCTTGTGCTAATAGCGGCGGACCGTATTGGGAGCATGGCTACCATGTTTTAAAAGGGATTGACAGAATTCTACCCGTCGATGTGTATGTGCCGGGATGTCCGCCGAGACCCGAAGCATTGGAAGAAGGCATGATTAAGCTACAAAAAATGATTCGCCACGAAGCTATTTTCAATAAACGCAAGAGATTAGCCGAAATGGAAAAAATTTCGAAAGCTATCTGATAAAATTCGAAAATTATTATATAACTTAGTAAATATATGACTGCAAACGAAATATTCGAAAAGCTGAAAAACGAATTCGGCGACGATATAATCGAACTCTGTGCCGAAGAGCCGTCCGAGCCGTTTATTTCCGTCAATCCGCAAAAGATTGTCGATATTTGCCTTTATTTAAGAGACGAAAACGAATTTCTATTTGATTATCTATCTTGCTTGAGCGGTTTGGACTTAGGCGATAATCTCGCTGTGGTTTACCATCTGAAATCAATGGCGCTTGGTCATCGAATCGCAATCAAAGCCACCGTACCGAAAGCTGAGCCGGTCATACCGACTGTTGAAAAAGTGTGGCGTTCGGCTGATTGGCACGAACGCGAAACTTATGATTTGATTGGAATTAAGTTCGACGGACACCATAACCTGATTCGCATACTATGCCCATACGATTGGGAAGGGCATCCGCTTCGGAAGGATTATGTTACTCCGCAAGAGTATCATGGAATGAAAGTTCCTTATTAATTAGTAATTACTAATTAGTAATTATGAATTGAGAATAGTTGATTGGGAAACAGAATCAATTTAAATATCAATTGATTAGACAAAAGATTTAAGAAAATATATACACCTTCATTTAGGTTGAATTGTGAGTCAAAGACAAGTACTTAATTTAGATTACAGCCAGTTGGAATCCGATAGGATGCGACTCAACATGGGCCCTCAACACCCTTCAACTCACGGGGTTTTGCGGCTCGAAGTCGAAATCGAAGGCGAAATCGTAACCGAAGTTATTCCGCATTTGGGTTATTTGCATCGTTGCTTCGAAAAGCATTGCGAGAAAATGACTTACCCGCAGGTGATACCATACGTTGACCGCTTGGATTATATCAGCTCGATGAGCAACGAATTGCCCTATGTTATGGGCATTGAAAAGCTTATGGGCATTGAAGTACCCGAGCGCGTCGAATATATCCGAGTTATCATGTGCGAGCTTAACCGCATTGCAAATCATCAAATTGCAATTGCTTGCTTCGGATTGGACTCCGGCGCCTTCACTCCCTTCCTTTATTACTTCCGCGACCGCGAATATATCTTGTCGATTTTCGAAAAGGCATCTGGCGGTCGCTTGCTATATAACTACTTCTGGATTGGCGGCTTAGCTGCCGATGTGCATCGCGATTTCAAGAAGGAAGTAATGGAAGTGGTCAAGCAGGTGCGCAAAACAAACATCGATTGCTATAACCTGTTGATATTAAATCAGATTTTCATCGATAGAACAGCTAACGTTGGCATTCTTCCCGCCGATGTTGCTATTAATTACGGCTGCAGCGGACCAGTGCTTCGCGCCTCTGGCGTTAAGTGGGACTTGCGAAAAAACGAGCCATACTCGATTTACAACAAATTCGATTTCGACATTCCAGTCGGACGCGGCGAAATGGGAACCGTCGGCGATTGTTGGGACAGAAATATTGTTCGTTACTATGAAATCGAAGAAAGTTGCAAAATAATCGAGCAAGCCATTGAAATGATGCCGGATACCGGTGATGTCCGCGAGAAATTGCCAAAGAAAGTTCGTCCACCGAAAGGTGAAATTTATTCGAAAGCTGAGAATCCCAAAGGCGAGCTCGGGTTCTATATTGTATCGAATGGCAAAGACATTCCCGAAAGGGTTCGCGGTCGTTCGCCGAGTTTTGTTAATTTAAGTGTAATTCCTGAAATATCAAAAGGATATATGTTTGCCGACTTAATTATGATTCTCGGCTCAATCGACATCGTGCTTGGAGAAATCGACCGTTAGTTTTAAAAACTGCGCAACTAATTGAAATTTTAAATAAATACTATATTTAACATGGAAGAAACCAACTTTGTTTATAATCTTATCGGCGACAGGAACTTAATAGCCTTTATCATTGTCAGCGCTCTTCCTTTGGTTTTTCTTATACCATTCGCATTGGTGGCGATTCTCGGCGAATTGAAAATTTCGGCTTTTATACAGGAGCGTTTGGGTCCAATGCGTACAGGTCCTTGGGGCATAATTCAGCCAATCGCCGAAGTCGTTAAGTTGCTTCAAAAAGAAGATATTACGCCAGATGCCGCTGATAAGCCTTTGTTCAATTTCGCTCCATTCTTAATATTCACAGCGGCATATGCATGCTTTGCAGTAATACCGTTCAGCTCGGTTTTTATTCCATCTGGCATTAACTTAGGCTTGTTCTACGTTTTTGCTGTTGGCTCGCTTGCCGTTATCGGAATATTTATGGGCGGTTGGGCATCGAACAACAAATACTCGTTAATCGGCGCCGTCCGCTCGGTTTCTCAAATCATCAGCTACGAAATACCCGCCGCCATGGCTATTTTGTCGATAGCGACATTGGCTGGCACATTAGATATTCAACATATAATATATGCTCAATCAGGCAGTATTTGGAATTGGTTTATTTTCGGCGGTAGCGGCTCAATTGAAAAAATTTGGGTTATTCCGTTTACTTTCGGCATGGCATTGATTTACTTGATTTCATCTTTAGCCGAAACCAACCGCACCCCGTTCGACATTCCCGAAGGCGAATCTGAACTCGTCGCCGGCTACCACACGGAATACAGCGGAATGAAATTCGCAATGTTCTTCTTTGCAGAATATGCTAACATGTTTATTGTAGCAGCGCTTATATCGATTATGTTCTTTGGCGGCTGGCAATCACCTTTCGGCGAATTCATGGGCGGTCCGGTTTGGGGCGTATTTTGGATGGTTTCTAAAGCATTCGTTTTCGTTTACATTCAAATTTGGTTGCGTTGGACATTGCCGAGGCTAAGAGTTGACCAATTAATGAACTTAAGCTGGAAAGTACTTATTCCGCTTTCGTTTTTATGCTTCTTCTTAATCAGCCTATGGGCTATGATTAAATAATTAGGAATTAGAAATTAGGAATTAGGAATATTATAAATTTTGAATATTGAAAGAAATTGTAAATTATTAAATTACAATATGTTATGTTAAGATACTTTAGAAAAATTTGGCTCGGAATATACACCGTACTCGTCGGAATGAAAATTACGACGGTACACCTTTTTGCAAAAAACGTTACTGTGCAATATCCCGATGAACGGCTGCCAGTGCCGGATAATGCCCGCAACAGACTTTACGTCGATATGGCTGATTGCAACGGTTGCAACGGCTGTGTTCGTGCCTGTCCTGTTAACTGCATTACGGTTGAAACAGTTAAGGTAGTCCCCGGTGATGAAATACCACCACTGAAATCCGGTGGAAAACGCGGTTTATGGGTAACAAAATACGAAATTGATTTTGCCAAATGTTGCTTTTGCGCACTATGCACCGAGGCTTGCCCGACAAATGCTATTCGCACGACAAAGGAATACGAATATTCGACTTACTCTCGCAACGATTTGATTTACAACTTCATTGAGTTGCAAAATTTCATGACTCCAGAGCAAATTAAGGAAAAGAAAGATATGTTCGTAAAGTTCCAAGCCGAAAAGAAGCGCGAAGAAGCCGCTAAAAAGGCACAGGAAGCCAAGGGTGAATAATTTTTTGTGTATTATTTTTAAGTTTGAATAATAATTAATGCGATAAAGCTATGGAAGCTGTTTTATTTTATGTATTTGCTGTTTTGATTGTCGGTTCGGCGCTTGTCGTTGTAACTTCGAAGAACATTATGTATTCCGCATTTGCGTTGCTGTTCACTTTCTTTGGGGTCGCAGCGGTTTATGTGCTGTTAAGCTCTGATTTTGTTGCGCTTACACAAATCATGGTTTATATCGGCGGCGTACTCGTCCTGATAATTTTCGGTGTTATGTTGACGACAAAAATTACAGGAGTTGACATTAAAACCGGAATTGTAGGTAAGTCCCAAAATATCATAGCGATAGTGCTGTGTTTGATTTTAGCTGCAATACTTTATTACATTATTAAAAGTACTACTTGGATTTCAGGCACTTTGGAAACGCCGAAAAGCACTATTGCGCCAATTGGCTACTCATTGATGACTGATTACCTGCTGATGTTCGAGGTTGCTTCCGTACTTCTTTTAATTGCATTGGTCGGTGCGGCTTTAATTGCTCGAAGGAAGTAATTTTAAATATATATAATTTCAATCAATTAAGAATTTTAGTTAAGGAAATATAATGAGCGTGGGTTTAACCGAATATTTGATTTTAAGCGCAATTCTGTTCTGTTTGGGTATATTTGCTATCATTACCCGAAAAAATGCAATAATGGTGCTGATGGGACTTGAACTTGTGCTGAACTCTGCCAATATCAATTTCATTGCTTTCTCACGATTTGGTGGAATGGTTATGGACGGGCAAATCGCGGCTCTTTTCGTAATCATTCTAGCAGCTGCCGAAGCGGCAATCGCCTTGGCAATAGTGCTTAATATTTATCAAAACTATAAGCACGTAAATGTTGATGAAATAAATAAGTTAAAGGATTGATTCGTTCTTTAGTTACGAAATAATTTTAATAAAATAAAATATACTGTTTATGACACAGGAAACGCTTTTAATATTAGCAGCAATAATACTTGTAACGCCTTTAGCGGGCTTTACTTTCCTGATATTTTTCGGAAAAAGACTCGGACGGTTAAGCGGTTATATAGGTACAGCTTTGCTCGGAGCAGATTTGCTTATGGCATGTTCAGTTGCCTTTACCAAACTCGTTACCTTTTCGTCCGTCGATTTGATTCAAACCAAATTCGAGTGGTTCCGTCTGAGCGATTCTTTGTCGATACAAGTCGGAATCGGAATCGACAACATCGCGGCAATGATGCTAATCGTAGTTACTTTGATTAGCTTCTTAGTCCATTTGTTTTCAACGGAATACATGCGCGAAGACATTCGATTTTCTCGATATTTCGCATACCTCGGATTATTCACTTTTTCGATGCTCGGAATTGTTATTGCCAATAACTTCTTGTTCATGTATGTATTTTGGGAACTTGTCGGCATAAGTTCATATCTGCTAATCGGTTTCTGGTTCGAAAAGGATTCCGCCGCCAATGCCGGTAAAAAAGCCTTTATCGTCAATAGAATCGGTGATTTTGGCTTCCTGATGGGCGTCTTGATTGTGTTTATGACTTACGGCACATTCTTTTACGACGACGTTTTCGGTTTGATTAAAAGCGGGGTAATGCCATTCGATAGCGGCACGATGCTGTCTGTTGCCGGAGTGTTGATTTTCTGTGGTGCAATCGGCAAATCGGCGCAGTTTCCGTTGCATGTATGGTTGCCGGACGCAATGGAAGGTCCGACGCCCGTTAGCGCATTGATTCATGCTGCAACTATGGTTGCAGCTGGTGTTTATCTTGTGGCGCGTGTTTTTCCGATGCTCACAGCCGACGCTTTGACATTTATTGCTTATATCGGTGCAATTACTGCTTTTATAGCTGCAACAATCGCCATCACTCAGGTCGATTTCAAGAAAGTCTTAGCTTATTCTACTGTTAGCCAACTCGGCTATATGGTTATGTCGCTTGGAGTTGCGACATATACAAACGGATTCTTCCATTTGGTTACTCACGCATGGTTCAAAGCCGCTTTGTTCCTTGCTTCCGGTTCTGTTATTCATGCAATGCACCATTCGCTGCATCATATGCACGACCACCACACCGACCCTCAGGACATTCGAAACATGGGCGGTTTACGTAAGACAATGCCATATACTTACTTAACATTTTTATTCGCTACGCTGGCAATATCCGGTGTACCCCTGACTTCAGGCTTTTTGAGCAAGGACGGCATACTTGCTGGTACTCTTGCATTTGCGAATTTGACAGGCAATTGGCTTATACCTATTCTCGGTTTCGGTTCAGCGGGCATAACTGCGTTTTATATGTTCCGTTTGACAATACTTGCATTCCATGGCAAACCCAAAACCGAAGCAGCTTCGAAGACTCATGAAAACAAGTTTCCGATAGTATTTCCGCTCGTTTTGCTTGCGGTGCTGTCGTTTTGGTTCTTTTATTCGCCGAATCCGATTGACAGCGGCGCCGGTTGGTTTGCCAAAGCAATGAAACAGCCTCCTACGGCGGTTCCTGCTCAATATCAATTCGATTTTCTGAACGAAGGCGAACATTCTGCTTCTCATATTGAAGCTATGACTGAGAGTCATGCCGCTACACATAATGAAAATGAAAAAATTGCTGCCGAAGGCGCTATGCTTAGCGATAGCTTTGAACTTGACGAATCAACCGCAAAAGTTAATAGCGAAAATACTCAATTAATTGCCCAAGAAACCAATCACGAAGTACACTCTGCCACATCAACCGAATCGCACGGCGAAGAGACTCATTCGGGCGAAGGACATCATTATCAACATAAATTTGCCGAGGAAATTCACCATCAGCACTATCCTGCGATGATACTATCGTTGATTATAGCAGGTTGCGGAATATTGTTTTCGTTCTGTATGTACCAGTTTAAGTTTTTCAGCGCCGACAATATGGAGCGAATGTTCAAAAAATTGCATACTTTCTCGTTCCGCAAATGGTATTTCGACGAAATTTATCAGGCAACGGCGGTCAACGGCTCTGTCGGATTGGCGAAAGTGCTTGCGTTATTTGATAATTACGTAATCGACGGCTTGGTCAACCTGAGCGCTGCTTTTGGTCGAATTATCGGTTATTTCACCGGATTTTTCGATAACATCGTAGTCGATGGTATTGTAAATTTAATAGCGAAAATTACCGGCGCGCTCGGTTGCGGCATTAGGAAACTTCAAACAGGTAGCGTGCAAACTTATATCATGTTGGCAATTATAGGCTTAATACTGTTGATTTATTTTGTATCGTAAGATTCTGAACTTTGATTCTTTTGATTGATTTGATTTGCATGATTAAATATTGTTGCTTGAATTTGTAGTTATTTGAGACTTTTGATAATAAGAATAATTTGACGGCTGTCATGCTGAACTTGTTTCAGCATCGAACTTTCAAAATGAGTGTCAGTCTGCAAGATGGATTCCGG
>CAYLSY010000091.1:0-8495 GCA_964386275.1 uncultured Hyphomicrobiales bacterium | reverse complement strand
TAGGATTGTGAAATTTGTATTGTGTAATTAGTATTTTTGAATTTGTAATGAGGAATGAGGAATGTGAAATGTGAAATGTGGAATGAGGAATGAGGAATGTGAAATGAGGAATGTGAAATGAGGAATGTGAAATGAGGAATGAGGAATGAGGTGGTAATTAGTTTCTCCTCATTTCAAAGTTGCACTTTGGAATGTAGTTTTATTCAAAGTTTTACTTTGTTTATGAAGTTTGCAAAATTCAACTTAGCTGAAAGGGCTTTACTAAGTTTAACTTGGTAAAGAGGGAAATTCATAATTTATAATTCATAATTAAATGATAATCACAATTCATTATTTATAATATTAATTGGAGAAAGCATGATAGGAATTGTAGGGCATGGTTCATACGTGCCGTCATTTAGAATAAAAGCGCGAACAATCGCCGCTCAGTGGGGCGACGACCCTTCTACAATCGAGAACGGGTTGCTGATGCAGGAGAAAACCGTTCCTGCTCCCGACGAGGATACAATTACCATTTCGGTAGCAGCAGCAAAGAATGCACTGAAGCGAGCCAGAATCGACCCGCAAAAAATCGGAGCCGTCTATATCGGCTCTGAATCTCATCCTTATGCCGTAAAACCGTCTGGAACTGTGCTTGTTGATGCTTTGGGTATCGGACCGGATGTTCATGTCGCCGACTTCGAATTTGCGTGCAAAGCCGGTAGTGAAGCGATGTTTGTTGCCTATAGCCACGTTAAGTCCGGTAACATGGAATATGCCATGGGAATAGGCGCCGATACTTCGCAAGGCGCGCCCGGCGACGCTTTGGAATACTCGGCATCTGCAGGTGGTTCGGCATATATTTTCGGAACAGAACGCGTGGCTGCCGAAGTGTTGCATACTCATTCGTTCACGAGCGATACGGCAGACTTTTGGCGTCGAGAATACGAGCACTATCCCCGCCACGGTGGCCGTTTTACTGGCGAACCGGCCTATTTCAAACATGTTTTAGGCTGCGGCAACGCATTGCTCGAAAAATCCGGCATGAATGCATCGGACTTTGCCTATGCTGTTTTCCACATGCCGAACGGCAAATTCCCCTTGAAAGCAGGTAAAACTCTCGGTTTTACAAACGAGCAGATGAAACAAGGCTGGGTCGTTAACCTGATGGGCAACACATATTCGGGTTCATCTCCGACGGGTTTGGCTGCCATACTCGATGTGGCGCGACCGGGCGATAAAATCTTCATGATTTCCTTCGGAAGCGGCGCAGGCAGCGACGGATTCATTTTCCAAGCGACCGACGTTTTAGCTGAAATTCAGGACTTGGCGCCGAAAACACGCGAACTGCTCGATTACAACAAAAAGTATCTCGATTACGGTAAATATGCCGCTTTCAGAAGAAAAATTTTATTTAATGATTAATAAAATAAAGCATCTGAAAAAATCCTAAAATGTGTCATTCCGGGCCTGACCCGGAATCCATCTTGCAGACTAACACTCAATTTGAAGGATGGATGCTGAAACAAGTTCAGCATGACAAATCATAAAATGTCATTTTTTCAGAGCATTTGAATTGTGAATGATTTGAGTTGTTTAAACAATCATAGTAATCATCAGAATCACACAAATCACAGTTCAGACAAATAAGGATTCCGGACAAGCCGGAATGACTAAGACAAGGTAAATAGAATATTATATATAAAATATTATAAATTGGAGGAAAAATGCGAGATGTTGCAATAATTGGCGTTGGAATGACGCGTTTCGGCGAGCTATGGAGCCAAAGTCTCCGCGATATGTTCGCCGAAGCGGCGCTGAAAGCAATGGACAACGCTAATCTCAAAAAGATTGATTCTATCTATGTCGGTTCTATGTCGAGCGGTTTATATGCTTATCAAGAGCATCTTGGCTCGGTAGTAGCCGATTACATGGGGCAGCGCGGCGTACCTGCCGCAAGAATCGAATCTGCGTGCGCTTCGGGCGGAATGGCTGTGCGCTCGGCATATTTCGAGGTGGCTTCGGGCGCCAGCGACATTGTTTTAGCCGGCGGCGTCGAAAAAATGTGGGATGCCGATGACGGTACTTTTGTCTTGGCAACCGCTTCAGACCAAGAATACGAAGCATTTCACGGCGTAACTTTTCCGGGACTATATGCCATGATGGCGCGCAGCTATATGGAGCGTTACGGCTTAACTCGCGAAGAGCTTGCCGCTGTGCCGGTTAAAAACCATAAACATGCTATAAACAATCCTAAAGCTCAATATCCACAGGCGCTTTCTGTTGACGGTGTGCTGAAATCGGCGATGGTTGCCGACCCGCTGCGCTTGATGGACTGCTCGCCAATTACTGACGGCGCGGCAGCATTAATCCTTTGTTCTGCTGAAAGGGCAAAGGAATTTACCGAAAAACCTGTGCTAATTAAGGGCATAGGAGCGGCTTCCGGTCCTATTGCTCTGCATGACCACAGCGATTTAACAAGGCTCGACGCCGTCCGCCTTGCCGGCGAGCGCGCTTACAAAATGGCTGGAGCCAAGCCATCGGATATTTCCTTTGCGGAAGTGCATGATTGCTTTTCGATAGCGGAAATTATCGTCGCCGAAGAACTTGGTTTCTTCGATTTCGGAACGGCTGGCAAATCTATTGCCGAAGGTCAAGCAACGTACGGAGGCAAAATCGTCATCAACTCGAGTGGCGGTTTGAAAGCAAAAGGACATCCGGTCGGCGCAACCGGCGCGGCGCAGCTAATAGAGGCTTTCGAGCAAGTTCGAGGCGAAGCCGGAGCGCGCCAAGTGCCAAACGTCAAACTCGGCATGACACAAAACATGGGTGGTTCGGGCGGAAGCTCGGTAGTTTACATTCTTGAAGCAATTTAATACGAAGGAGAATAAATATGGCAAACAGTCCAAGATATACACGCGAAATACCGCACCGTTTCCGGCTCGAGGCGCAACGCTTCAAGAATAGCGGCTATGTTACGCTGGCGAATCGCTATGTTGACCCGACTACCGGTGAGCGTGAATTCGAAAATATCAAATTGAGCGGCTTCGGAAAAATCGTTTCGTACACAATAATCCATATTGCGTCGGATGAATTTGCGCGGGTAACGCCGTTTCCCGTTGCCGTCATCGAAACCGACGAAGGAGCGCGCCTTACGGCACAGGTAGCCGATTGCGCCATCGAAGACGTGAAAACAGGCGCCCGAGTTGAGCTTGTCTTCCGAAAAATCACGGAAGAAGGGCATTCGGGGATTATTAATTATGCGTATAAGGCGCTGCTTATATAAAAATAAAATAAGTGTATTTCTAATACTATCAAAATTTTAAGTCAATTGTCTATCATTACAAGAGCAGCTAAGCATCTATCTTAGTAACATAGAAACAGAAATAAAGATGGATTCATCGATGTGCTCTGAAAAAACGAACTTATTTATTCTAAAGAATTGACAAGTTCGAATGTAGTGTATATTTAACATGAATACTTAACAAAAGGCAACATAATTGAAATTGTTGCCTTTTTTTATTCTGTATATACAGGATATAATTGTTAATTTTCCGTTAAAAAAAACTTACCGCTGGTTCAAGTTTAAATCTTAATTTTGTAAAATGGTTTTTAACCAATTTATATTATTAATATATTAAATTTCACCGGAGGATTTGTGAAAAGAGACTTCTTGTCCGTTCTTGACTTTACGACTCAAGAAATCAACGAAACATTCGAAACGGCGCTTAAAATGAAAGCCAACCGCGCTGATTTCGCAGACGCCCTGAAAGGAAAGGCGCTTGCTTTGATATTCGAAAAACCGTCTTTGCGCACCCGCACAAGTTTTGATATAGGAATTCAGCAACTCGGAGGATATTCGCTTTACCTATCGCCGCAGGAAATCAGCCTCGGCAAGCGTGAATCTGTCTATGACGTCGCCAAAAACCTCGAGCGCATGGTTCAAGGCATCATGATACGCACTTTCGGACACCAAATCGTCATCGATATGGCAAAGTACGCATCAATACCTATTATCAACGGTTTGACCGATTATTCTCATCCCTGCCAGGCAATGGCTGATTACCTGACGATTAAGGAAGTAAAAGGCGATTTCAAGGGCTTGAAGCTTTGCTATGTAGGCGACGGCAATAATGTTGCACATTCGTTGATGTTTGCAGGCGCCCGCCTCGGCGTTGACGTTACAATCGCATGTCCTAAGGGCTTCGAACCGAATTTAATTGCCTGGCAAGGCGCAACAGAAGCCGCTAAAGCGACAGGCGCTCGCATTGAAGTCGTTCATTGTGCAGCCGACGGAGTTAAGGATGCCGACGTAGTATATACCGATGTATGGGCATCGATGGGACAAGAAGCGGAAGCAGCCGAGCGCAAGAAAATCTTTGCGTCGTTCCAAGTCAATGAAGATTTGATGGCAAAAGCCAAGAAAGATGCAATTTTCATGCACTGCCTGCCGGCTCATCGCGGCGACGAAGTAACCGACGGCGTGATTGATTCTCCGGCATCTGTTGTATTCCAAGAAGCCGAAAACCGCTTGCACGCTCAAAAGGCGATTATGTATAAGTTGATGAAAGACTAATTGTTTAATACTCATCCGATGGCTGAAAAGCTATCGGATGAGGAAATATCATTTAATATCTACTATGCAACCTTATATTCCACAAAAATTGCCACCAGATAATATTGAGTGGTCGAGATTAATTCAATATCTTGGACCGGCAAGCGCAGAAGTGGGTCGTTTCGACGGCATTGTTCAATCTATGCTGAATCCAACTGTTTTGTTGTCGCCTTTAACAACAAAAGAAGCAGTACTGTCATCAAAGATTGAAGGAACTCAAGCTACGTTACAGGAGGTTCTTTCGTATGAGGCAAATCCGAGCAAAGATAAAGTTGAAAGCCCGGATATACAAGAAATCTTGAATTATAGAAAAGCAATATATTCAGCTTCCGAATGGTTGAATGATAAGCCGATTTCATTAAATATGTTTCGTTATCTTCATTCTATCCTCATGGATAGCGTTCGTGGACAAAACCGCTCCCCCGGTGAATTTCGAAAGTTACAAAATTGGATAGGCGCTCCGGGTTGCACTATTGAGAATGCAACATATGTTCCACCAAGTCCGAATACTATTTTGGTCGCACTCGATAATTTAGAGAAATATATTAACTCAGACAGCGAGAATTTATTGGTACAAACTGCTATAATCCATGCTCAATTTGAAATAATACATCCTTTTCTTGACGGTAACGGAAGGCTGGGAAGAATATTAATTACTATGTATTTATATATAAGAGGATTGATATCATCTCCTGTTTTTTATTTAAGCGAATACTTCGAAGCTCATAGAGATGAATACTATTACCATTTAAATTGTATAACAAAAGACAACAACTGGACGGATTGGATTATCTTTTTTTTAATCGCTGTAAAAGAACAATCAAAAAGAAATTTCGAAAAGGCAAAGCAAATCATTGATTTATATGAAGTAAAAAAGAAGAAAATCACCGAATTGACTCACTCTCAATTTGCTTTATATATAGTTGATACATTATTTAAAATGCCATTATTCAATAGTTCTCAATTTGCGAAGGAATCACATATTCCGGTTGGTACATCTAGAAGGTTGCTTAAAATATTAAATGAAAATGAAGTAATTTCCGAAGTAGAACCCGGCGCTGGAAGAACTCCAACATCATATGTTTTCAATAAGTTATTTGACATTGTAAAGTAAGAATTATTTTTTGACGTTCACGAATAAGCGACAAAGCATTTTGACGTTCACGAATAAGCGACAAAACAATTTGACGTTCACGTATGAGCGACAAAATTAAAATCCCAAAATGAATACTCATTATACATCAGGACATAAATGGATTCGATTCTGTTAATTGTAATAATCACGGTAGCGATTGCGCTATTTTTCGATATAATAAACGGTTTTCACGACGCAGCAAACTCAATTGCGACAGTAGTATCGACGCGAGTGCTTTCACCGAAATTTGCGGTTATTTGGGCTGCATTTTTCAATTTCATAGCTATGTTCTTTTTTGCACCAAAAGTTGCAGATACTATTTCGAAAATAGTAATTATCGACGCCGCAGACCCAGCTTTTGTATATGTGGTTATGACTGGATTACTCGGAGCAATTATCTGGGATTTGCTGACATGGTGGTGGGGTTTGCCTGTAAGCTCTTCACATGCGCTCATAGGAGGATTAGCCGGAGCAGGTATTGCGCATAAGGGTATGGACGTTATACGTTGGGAAAAGCTTATTGAGACAATGGCATTTATTCCTTTGGCTCCAATTATCGGATTAATTTTAGCAGTTATAATAATGATTGCCGTATATTGGATTTTTCGGCGTTGGCATCCCGACAAAGTTGATAGGTTTTTCAGAAAAGGCCAGTTATTTTCTGCTGCATTATATTCCTTAGGACATGGTGGCAACGACGCTCAAAAAACGATGGGCATAATCGTCGCGCTTCTTGTTGCTGCTGGTTATTTTTCAAGTGAAACGCAGCTATCTTTGTGGCATTTGAATACAATGTGGATTATTCTCGGCTGCCATTTGGCAATGGCAATCGGCACGGCATTGGGAGGCTGGCGTATCGTTAAAACTATGGGCATGAAGCTATCGAAGCTAAAACCCGTTCACGGCTTTTGCGCCGAAACTGCAGGGGCATCAACTCTGTTTTTAGCTACTTCTTTGGGAATTCCTGTTTCGACAACGCATACGATTGCCGGTTCAATAGTTGGCGTTGGCGCCACTACAAATGCATCTCAAGTTAAATGGGCTATGGCAATGAGAATCGTTATGGCATGGCTTATTACCATTCCGTTCTCGGCCGCAGCCGCTGCCGGATGTTTCTTTATCGCCAAGTATTTGCACGGCGCTTTTTAAATCAATATTTTATTTCTGATAATAACTTATTGTTAATCATCATATTTGAAAATATATTAAATTTGCAGGTTATTTATTGCTCTTTACTAAAAATAGAATTTCCGGGGGGAAATTATGCGTTCAACTCGCGCTTTTATCTCAAAGTCAGCATTAATCAATAATTTAAATACAATTCGCAATATTGCGCCAGAATCGCAAATAATGGCTGTTGTCAAGGCTAATGCCTACGGACACGGCATAATACCAATTTCCAAGATTCTTAGGCAAAACGGCGTCGAGTTCCTCGCCGTTGCATTTGCCGAAGAAGCTATGGCTTTGCGTGCTTCGGGCGATACTGGTAATATCGTTATTATTGCGCCTGCGATACCCGATGAGGCTGAACTCATTTGCCAATGCCATGCCGAAACAACCGTTTCAACATTCGACATGGTTCTGGCGTTGAATGCCGAAGCTAAAAAGCAAAATTGTATCGCCAAAATCCATTTATATATCGAAACAGGCATGAACCGCGAAGGCATCCGTCCCGAAGAATCTGTAGAATTTGCCTTTAAATGCAAATCTTTGCAAAATATAGAAATGGTTGGCATCTGCACGCATTTTGCCACTTCTACTGACAGAGATAAAGCGTTTGCCAATGAGCAGCTTAAGCTATTCAACAATACTCTTGCGCAACTGAGTAAAAACAATATCTCATTCAAATATATTCATGCCGCTAACAGCGGAGCAATTGTAAATTTAAAGCATTCCCGCTTTAACCTCGTTCGACCTGGCATATCACTTTATGGCTATCCTCCGGACTTAGGTATAGCAAAGAAATTCGATGTTGAACCAATCATGACTTTGAAGACGAAAGTGGCTTTGATTCGCACAATCGAAACAGGCGACTCAGTTGGTTATAACCGGGAATACATCGCCTACGATAGAACAAAAATCGCCACTATACCCATCGGTTACGGCGACGGATATTTCAAAACGCTTTCCCACAAAGCTGAGTGCCTAATTAACGGTAAAAGATACCCCATTGTCGGCGCTATATGTATGGATGTTATGATGGTCGATGTCGGCAAAGACAACATCAATATCGGCGACGATGTAGTTCTAATCGGCGAGCAAGGCGACGAAAGCATTTCTGCTTACGACTTGGCTATCAAAATCGGCACGATTCCTTACGAAATTACAACGGCAATTTCGGCGCGAGTGCCGAGGATTATTGTTGAGTAGGTGGCGAATGCCACTTTGAAATTGGAAACAGCGTGAATTAAAAGAAAACTGTGCATAATAATATTATTTCATTTTTCTTTATTGTAGAAAATTTCTTAAAAATATTAATAAAAAATTCAAATAATTATTCTTTAATAATAATTTGAACATACTTTTTATCGTATTGTTCCAAAACGCAATAATAAACTCCATTAGTAAGTTCGGATATATCTATTGTTTGGTTTAATATACTATTTTCACTCAGATTTAATGAAACATCTCGCACCAACTTTCCTAATATGTTGAATATTTGAAGATTAACGGGCTTTGAAAAATATTCTTTAAAGCTAATAGTCAAATTATCTTTTGCCGGATGTGGATCCACTTCAAATTATTCTTTACACAATTTATACTCAA
>CAYLSY010000090.1:0-8511 GCA_964386275.1 uncultured Hyphomicrobiales bacterium | reverse complement strand
CTGAAAAGGCAAAGATAAATACAGAGTTGAAGGAAATTTACAAAAATCTTGAAACAAAATCATATTTTTGGGGATTCTATTTATAAAGACAGTTTTGAATTAAAAAAATGATTTTCTAACAAATGGCGACGGATGACTGAAAGTCTTTCAAATAAAACAGACGGGCAGCTTTATAATTTGCTTTCGAAAGACGGAATAATTAAGGAGCAGGCTTTTTCGGAGATATATTCCCGCCATTCTCAAAGGCTGTATTTATATTGCCGGCGTTTGGTCGGCTCGAAAGACGAAGCCGAAGACCTTTATCAGGAAACTTTTTTGAACTTGCTTAAGGGAGCGGCTGTCGAAAAGGAAATGACAAATTTAAGGGCTTATATCCTAAGGATAGCACGAAACCTTTTCTATAAGTCCAAACGCGACAACAAAGCTGTTTTTGTAACGATAGACGATTTAGATTTATTCGTCGAAGACAACCACCTTGAAAAGAAAGAATTTACCGAAATGCTCACATCGTCGCTGGCTCTTTTGCCGGACGAATACCGAGAAGCACTGATTTTGCAAACGTATAACGGGATGAGCTATCAGGAAATTGGCGAGTTCATGGAAGCGCCGGTAACGACTGTGAGAAACTGGATTGTCAGAAGTAAACAAAAGCTTAGGGAGATACTCTCGCGTTACTGGGAAATCAAAACATTCAAATAATTCAATATAAAATCAGAATATTATCAGGAAAAATATAAATGAACGCAGCAAATTTAAATACTATTGGAGAGAATTCGGTTTCCGAACTGATTTATCTCTTCCTCGACGGAGAAGCCGACGGCGTTCAGCAGCAAACGCTGTTTTCGGCGCTCGCGACAAATCCCGAGTTACAATCGGAATTCCAACAAGCCTTGGAAATAAATGCCGGTTTTGCAGCCGACAAAGAAACTCTGTATCCATCGGCTGATTTGACTAATTCAGTATTTACTGCTGCCGGTTTTGCGCCTCAAACCGCTGCTACTGTTTCATCGGTTGATACTGCTGCTGTTTCTACCGGCAAAACATGGGGTATTGCCTCGTTTTTCCAAAAGCATATCCTTAATATGCTTGCGGTTACCGGAGCCTCGATTATTACTGCTGCATTAATGCAATTTGTTGTGTCGCCAGCAATTAATGATGGCAAAATTGATGATTTAAAAGCTAAAATCGAACAAAAATATGAGGACGAAAAAAGAGCTAATGATAAGATTTGGAACGAAAAAATCGAATCGTTGAATAATCAATTAAATACATTGATTCCAAAGAGTAAGTCCTTTGCATTGGCAGATGAAGTGATTCCTAAGTTAAATCGTTCACAAAACTATAGTTCTGAATCCAAGCAAAACTCAACTTTAAAAACATCAAAAGATATAAATATTACAGAGAATCTTGACGCTAATCACTTTGACTTGCCTAATGCGCCAGTTCAGTCAATCAATCCGAAAAGCGGTTCAAGCAAAACCCAGATAAATACAGCTGTTACTACAAATAATATCAATGTAATTGGCGATTGTGGCATTATTGCTTCGCCCTTGGCTAGGTATAATCCTGAAATTGGAAGAGTTAGTGGTGGAGTATTCGAACCATATAATCCGTTTCCGGAATTCAGTAATTCAAGCAATATCAGTTTCGAATTGGATTTAGGCGCAATAACAGGATTAACAATGTTTCCGACCCGCCAATCCACTGTAAGCGGTGATATTACAAACTTTCATGCTTCGTTGCGCACTCATTTCGATGAAAACAACTCCATTGCTATATATATCGGCAAAGAGAATATAAATATGTTTGCGCTGACTTGGAACGGAACAGAACCTGTTTTCTCGAGAGTCGACAATATATTATGGGGCGGCGCTGGTTACAGATTTACCATGTCGCCGCTTGAAGAAATGTTATCTTTGAGTCCTTTCGGCGAAGTTATTGTCGGAGGTTCAATGTTCGGTTTTCTATCGAAAGGAATTGTCGGATTGCAGTATAATCCACAGAACACATTGGTTGTATCTGTTGGTTTGGAAGGTTATCTGCAGACTTATACAATGATGAGCGCACTTAAAGCGACCGGTAAACTCGGAGTAGTAACTTCTTTAGGTATTAGATTTTAATTTCTTTAAGAAAAGATGAAAAAGACTAATAAAATATTGATGTATCAGCAAATGAGATTGATTCTTGGATTAACGATGTCGCTCATGCTTCTTAATATATTCGGATGCCAGGAAGCATCGGTAAATCCATGGACAAAAAATAATCCTGTTGATGAAGGACCAGGTATCGTAACATTTCCCAACAAACCCGGCAACGAATGGAAGTATTATGTCATGGAAAACCAAAGCTCGGTTGTCGACACTTTAATTATTAGAGTCAGAGAATTTGAATACAACTGCAATTTAACAAATGTTACGGTTTGGGATTATTTCATGATTTATCAAGGCTCAAGGGACGAAATTCAACTGGAACCGTATTTGGTTTGCGTTGTTGGGGATTCTGTTTTTAAGTATAATTATTCTAACACTGTTTTTACGGGTGATTCAGCATACATTAATACTGAATATGCTGAATTATCATACGTTTTTCCCTTGAAAGTTGGAAATTATTGGGATTATTACATTGGAAATCGACTGCTGTATCCATACTATGAAGGAATTGATACGGTCTTTGTTGATGGAATTACTGGTTCTTATGCTGACGAAACGGGCAATTACAACGTATATCATTTGAGCTATCATAGCGAATATCCTTCATCAGAGTATTATTTTAGTGTGCTTTTTGTTCCAAACATTGGCGAAGTTTACTTTTCTTGTTCAACTTACGACCGAAAAACAATCTATTATCAACTATTCGATTATAATATAGTACAATAAAATTTGTTTTTTTTATAAGTCTTTAAATTTATTAAATTTATTCACTTTTTTCCAAGGAGGTACCATGTACTCGAAATCCTACAAGGCTTTCTTTGCCTTAACCACAGTTTTCCTTTGCATGCTTTCGCTTATGTCGGTGAAAGCGCAGGATACGCTTAATTACATCTATGTCAACAACTTGCCCTATGCGCAAGAAATTGTTCTCGGCGATACATTTGCCTATGACTTCAATGTCGATACAGACCAACCCGACCTTGCGCGATTCGATTTCGCAATCTTTGATGCGATGACTTATGAGCAAATCCAAGACGAATCAATCGTTTTCGATGAATTGACCGGTGAATTTTCGTGGACTCCTGCTCAACCGGGTATGTATTTTATCGGGGTATTCGTTTATCTCGACGGTTATGACAATATTGGTAATACATCTTACTTTGAACTACAGGTTTGGGACCCCGAGGATATGCCTTGCGCAACAATTTCAGGTAATGTTACAGACATCGAAACCGGCGAACCAATTCCTTATGCCAATGTTTCTATAATCGAAAGCAGAGCAGACGGAACTTACATGTTCTCTTTCAGCACTACAACCGACGAATTAGGTGATTATAGCGCAACAGTTCCAGAAGGCACATATATTGTCTCTTTTGATGCTTACAACTATGAATATGCATACTATACCACCGATGACGACCCCAATACACCAGCTTTGTTAGAGTTACTATGCAACACTACAACAACTATTGATATGGCATTGTATCCGAAGGAAGCGCCGCCACCCGATTCAACGTATACTATTTATTTTACTACATGGATTGACTATCAAGTTCTTCATCAAGGCGAAACATTTATATATGATGCCAATGCAATTGACATCTATGATAGAGTTGTGGCTTATTCTATGCCGGTTGCCCCCGAGGGCGCTACAATTGATTCTGAAACCGGTGTAATTACTTGGAATATTACTGAAGCGCTCGAAGATGGTTACTATGACTTCCAAATCATTGCTTCGCTTGCCGACGGTTCCGAGCCAATGAACTATGCTGAACAGTATTTTTCGGTGTATGTTGGTGGAATATCTCCGTATGAACCATGCTCTTACATAAACGGCACTGTGCTTGACCAAGACGGCGAGCCGGTTGCCTATGCCACTGTAAACATATATTCGGCTTATGACAATCAAGAACCGATTCGCTATTCAGGTTACTTTTCAATCAGCACTTCCGAAGACGGCTCTTTTGAATTCTTTGTACCCGAAGGCGAATATATCCTATACGTCGAAGGCTGGGGTTTGATAGTTCCCGAATTTTACCAAGATACCGACGACCCAAGCCAAGCTACAATACTCGAAGCAATTTGCGAAGGCGAAATTAGCTTAACAATTAATGTCGAAAGACTTCCCGAACCGGTCTATTACACTGTTTCCGGTAGCGTAACAGACCAGGAAACCGGCGAACCGGTAATGGCTTACGTCGAGTTCTATTCTGATTCACCTTATATGTATAATGATATCTTCTGTCCTCCTATGGTTGCTACTGACGAAAACGGCGAATATTCAATAGTATTGCTTGGAAATTATGAATATAGAGCTGTTGCGGTGCCGTTTTATCGCGACTATATACCCGAATTCTATTTGGAAGCCAGTGATTTTACAACCGCTACACCGTTCGAACTGACCGGCGACATGGAAAACATAAACTTTACTTTGCAAGCCTATCCTTCTTATGAAAACTCAATTACCGGCACGCTTGTTAATCCTGATTTACTTGGAATTGGCGGTTATGTCATCGCCTTCAGGTTGTATGAAGACAATTATGACTTGTATTGGGACTCATATACAGCAATCGCAGAAGCCGAATACGGCGGGGCTTTCACATTTACAAATCTTGTTCCTGATGATTACGTGTTGTTTGCTATTCCCGAATCAATGCTTTTAGTTCCCGGATTCTATGTCGAAGACGATTTTGCAACTTGGTTTTGGGAAAATGCAACAATTCTTACAATCGGGGAAGAAACCAATTTAGATGGTATTCAGATTATGCTTGCCGATGCTGACACCTTATTAGGAATTTGCCGGCTCGAAGGCTATATCGACGGCAATGGCTCTGCTATTCAAATGAAGAAAGACCAACCCTTGGGAAGCGAAACTGGATTGAAAGGCGCTTTTATGACTGTCGTTAATCCGCAAACCAACAAGGTCATTGCCTATACATTCTCTGAAAATACCGGCAAATACTTGCTCGAAAAAATTGCGGCTGGCAAGATGCAAGTCAATGCTTCAAAAGTAGGTTTCAACTCGTTTTCGACCGAAGTTGATTTCGATAATCTCGTAAATGTCAGCCAAACTAAGAATATTATTTTAAACGTCAAGACTACGTCCGATGTGGACGAACCCGAAACAGATTATACCGGCTTAATTGCTTATCCTAACCCGGCAACTAATTCATTGACAATCAATCTCAGCGACATGAGCGGCTTTGCAAACATTTCACTTTTCAACTTGCAAGGCGAAGAATTGCTCTTTAAGACGATTGACAATGGTGGCGAATACCTGACTCTTGATGTTACAGCCATACCCAGTGGTAGTTATATTGTCAAAGTTAGTTCAAATGGAAAATCTGTTCAAAGCCTCGTACAAATAATAAAATAACCCCCCCTCATTTCAGTACGCTAAGGGCTGTCGATTTATTCGGCAGCCTTTTTTTTATTAAGGCATTTTCATATTTTTGAAAAAATAGAACTAGTGAAATAATATTTGAAAAAATTACTTACTATATTGTTGATATTATCGTATTTATCCAGTGGAATTGTTGTTGGATTTAGCTTTTATATATCGCAAAAAGCTCATAGAAAGTCATTCAAGCGACATATACTCGGAAAAGTGGATAAAAACGAACTAACGCGATTGGTTTTTTCTTGCGAACAAGCTGAACCGGATAATCGATTATTGCGGTTTGTGCATGCTGATGAATTCTGGTTTAACGGCAAACTCTACGATATTGTTAAAAAGGAGTATTCAAGCGATTCCGTTGCTTTCTACTGTGTCAATGATACCGACGAAGAATTATTAATCGATAAATACCGTAAAGCTAGTTCCGACGAATTTGATTTCAGCTTGAATAAGTCGCCATTCAAGAAGAACTTACTGAAATTCTTGCATTTAGACTGGTTTTTGCAGAAACAAAAAGAGAAAATTGTTGATAATTGCATTTTAGAACATATTGCGAAAGATAAATATACTCTCATTGATTTAATCACCGAAATTCCTACTCCTCCGCCAAAGGTTTCCTGAGAAAAACCGAATTGTATTAATCCTTTAATTACATAAAAAATGTAGTTATTGGTTTGTTTTGTATTTTCTAACTAAAAGGAAACGTTATGAAGAAAATAATTATTATTTCTATATTATTATTATTTGCAGCAAATTTATGGTCAAAACCTGAAAAGAAAGATACAATGCGGGTTTCGACAAAAGAAGTAGTCGTGTCGGCGATGAAATATCCCGAAACTATACTTGAAATACCGATGGCAGTCAGCATAGTTGAACCGAGCGTTTTCGAATTCGGCAAGGGCTATGGACTCGAAGACGCCTTGAAATCAGTTCCCGGAGTGCTTGTGCAATCGCGTTTTGGCAATCAGGATTCAAGAATAACGATACGAGGATTCGGCGCACGTGGTGCAGGCGATCGTTCGAATGCTGGAACATCGCGCGGAATCAAGATTCTCATCGATAATATACCCGAAACGGAACCCGACGGCAGAACATCTTTCGAAAACATCGATTTATCGACCGCTTCGGGTATTGAAGTGCTTCGTTCGAACGCATCGGCGCTGTGGGGCAACGCCTCGGGAGGTGTTATCAATATCTCTTCGATGCCGTTGTTTGATGATTCGTTTGCCCGATTCGAAGCATTGGGCGGCAGTTACGGATTTCAGAAGTATTTGTTCCAATCCGGCACGAAGCTCGGTGCGAGCAGCCTTGTCGCATCCTATACTTTTACTAAATGCGATGGCTGGCGCGCTAACTCCAATAGTGAGCGCAGCATTATCAATCTCGGTTTCAAGTCGGTTTTATCCGATAAATCCTTACTTGGGTTGTTCATAACCGGCACTTATAACAAGTTCTATATACCTGGTCCTTTGACCCAAGCAATGTTCGATTCAATACCTGAAGCGGCCAATCCGACTTACAATTCCCGCAAGGAAATGCGTTACAACCGCTTGCTGAAAATCGGCATTACTTTCGACCATAAGTTTGACAAAAATAATTCGCTTATGGCGATGGGTTACGCCAATCCCAAGTATTTGCAACGTTCCGAGCGAAATACTTTTCGCGATTTCACCCGTTACCACCTTGGCGGCAGTATGACATATAAAAACGAATTGGAATTCTCGCAAGCATTCAACAACATCTTGCTTGCCGGCGTAGACGGTTCTTACCAAGACGGCGCAATTCTGTTTTACAATCTAACATCCGACGGCGGCAGGGGAGACCAAATCCAACAAAATAAATCCGAAGGCGCTGGCAATTATGGAGCCTACCTTCAAGATGAAATTATATGGGATAGAACTTTAAGCCTGATTCTTGGACTACGCTACGATAATGTGTCATATTATTCGCAAGATTTTATGGCTCTCGACGCAAAGGAAACCCGCCAGTTCGAACATGTTACCCCTAAAGTCGGCTTGTCTTGGCGCGTTCTACCGGAAATGAGCGTTTATTTCAACATGGGCGGCGGAGTCGAAGTCCCAGCCGGCAACGAAACTGACCCTGCTCCGACTTTTGGCGAAGACAGCGTGTATTTAATTAACCCGCTGCTCGACCCGATTGTTTCGACAACTTTCGAATTGGGGACGAAACAATTCGTTGATTTCGGCGATTTCTTCATCAAAGGATTGAATTATGATGTCGCGGCTTATTTCATCAGCGTTAAAAATGAGATTATCCCCTACAGCGGAGGTAAATTCTATTTTTCGGCTGGGAAGACCGAGCGTTTAGGCTTTGAACTTGGACTATCCGCTCAACTTGATTACGGTTTGAGCCTTAGCGGCGCATTTACTTATTGCGCAAGCAAATACGTTGAGTATAAAGTCGATTCGGTTCACTATAACAACCCCGGAGCTTATGCCGATTTCAAGGACAACAAAATGGCAGGTTTACCGGATTACTACTATTCTGCCGCATTGCGCTATGCACCGAGCTTTTTGGGTGGTGTTTTTACCGAACTCGGAGTTCAGGGCATTAGTTCATATTGGGCAGACGATGCCAACAAATATGAAGTGCCATCTTACACGCTGCTGAATGCGACAATCGGAATGCTTGAGCCGCTCAAAATCTGCTCAGGCCTCGGAATCAAAGCTTTTGCAGCCGTGCAGAACATAACTGACGAAAAATATGCTTCATCTGCATTTATTAATCCTGATTTGGACAAAACATCCAAGCTTCCGGTTTACTTGGAGCCGGGATTGCCGAGAAATTTTGTTTTCGGTCTATCGTTTGTTTGGGAATAGTATCATTTTTAATAATTAAGTCCGAATCGATTTTTTTGAGGTTCGGACTTTTTATTTATCAAATTTTCAAAACCCAAATACTTCAATAAAAATTCCATGTTACGTAAATATTTATCCCCAAAAA
>CAYLSY010000089.1:0-8592 GCA_964386275.1 uncultured Hyphomicrobiales bacterium | reverse complement strand
TTTAATATAAAGTATGAATACAAATAATGAGTTTGATGTTGATGAATTATTATTAATTAATGGTAAAATTGGATTTATTCACAATTATTAGGAACTAAATCATGGTTGATAAAATCAAGAGGCTACGTTACTTTATTAAAATAGTATTTGATGGCAAAAGCGCTGATTTGGCACGCGCTATGGGCATATCCGCCCAAGCATTATCATCTTATCTTTCCGGCAAACGCAATTTCGGAATTCATTTTGTCGAAAAGCTCTGGAAGGTCGGCTGCAATACAAATTGGTTGCTTTACGGCGACGGACTTGTTTTTGCCAACAATCCAGTTGGTCAACAACTTCAACAAAAGATGATGAACGACCGCAACTTTGCGCAAACAATCGCGCCGAACGTGGCTACTGCAGAGAAAATCGACAGAGACAATTTACGTGAATTGACCGAGCTTATTACACGTAACACAATCAAGCAATTAGTTAAAGCCGGCAAGATTCCTGCACGCAGAACTAGTATATAGTATCAAAAGTAAATCTCTAAAAAATTTTGTTACTATGAAAGTTGTTTCTATCGAAAAAATCGTTGAAGCATCTGAATTGAGTTTAGCTGATATATTTGCACATAACGAGAAGGGCGCTATTAATCAAAGGCGAAAACCTTTATATAGCGACCTTTCTTTTTTAGCAAAAAATTCGATTCAAGGTGAGTTCTTTATTTGCACTGTATCGGGCGACAGCATGATTAATGCCGGAATCCTCGATGGAGCAAGACTCGTTGTTGAAGTCTCCTCCAAAGCATTCGATGGTGATATTATTGTTGTGTTTGTTTCTGAGGACTTGTTTGTTAAACGCTTGCGATTCTTTAACGGCACTACAATTCTTCGCTCTGAAAACCCAAACTATCCGGATTTTGATGCTTCATCAAATGCCGAGCTTATTATCTGGGGTATTGTCAGATTGATTATTCAAAAACCCAAAGATTTGTTATAAGAGACTTCAGAATTATTTTTAAAAAAATATTTATCATTCCTAGCCTAGCTTAGAATCCAGTCTTGGAGCGAAAGATGGATTCTTTACCGTGCGATTTGCTTCGCTTTGGAAGTTTTTTTTTCTGAACTCTCGATAAATCTTTTTATTCATATGCTTTTTTTTTTGAAAATCATTTTTTATAAGAGAAAAAATCCTTAATTTCGAGTTTGATTTTCTTTTGAAAATAATTTTTCACTTGGAGGTTTTTATGGCATACAAAATAACAGACGAATGTATCAATTGCGCAGCATGCGAATCAGAATGCCCTGTTCAAGCTATTTCCGAAGGCGACGGCATTTATGTTATTGACCCTAATAAATGTGTCGAGTGCGAAGGTCATTTCGATGAACCGCAGTGCGTATCGGTGTGTCCGGTTGATTGCTGCGTTAAAGCATAAAATACTTTTCGTATTAATACTTTTCGTGTTATTGTTAAAGGAAGGCAGGCTCGATTTAAGCCTGTCTTTTTATTTTTTCGTTTATCTTTTCATTTGTTTTTTTTTTCTTATTTTTGAATATGTTTATTAACGATGAATTGTTTATAATGAACAAATATAAAGCAACAATTAGAATAATGCTTCGAAAAGGCATACTCGACGTTCAGGGGAAAGCGGTTGAAAATGCGTTGCATTCTCTTGAATTCGATACAATTGAAAATATTAGAATCGGAAAATTTGTCGAACTCGAAGTTCAAGCAGAAAACAAAGAGTCGGCTTTGCAGAGCATCGATTCGGCATGCCGCCAGCTAATTGCTAATCCGATAATTGAAGATTATAATATTGAAATAACAGAGAAAATATGAAAGCAGCTGTAATAAAATTTCCCGGCTCAAATTGCGACTACGATGCATATTATGCTTTGTCGCAAGATGCCGGAATTGATACTTGTTTCCTTTGGCATAAAGACACTGCAATTCCCAAAGGCACTGACCTAATTATTTTGCCTGGCGGCTTTTCCTATGGCGATTATCTACGATGCGGTTCAATTGCGCGCTTTTCGCCAATTATGAGGGAAGTAATCAACTTTGCTGATAACGGCGGTTTTGTAATGGGTATTTGCAACGGTTTCCAAATACTTACAGAGGCTGGTTTACTCGAAGGCGCATTGCTAAGAAACAACACACTGAGTTTTATATGCAAAGACGTTTACTTGAAAATTACGAATAGGAATATCGCCTATACATCTGGAATTACATCTCAAAACGTATTGAGAATCCCGATTGCCCATAACGAAGGCTGCTACTATGCCGAAGAATCAGTCTTAAAGAAACTCGAAGACAACGGGCAAGTAGTATTCAGATACTGCACTCCCAGCGGAGAAGTAACCCCGGAAGCCAATCCGAACGGGGCACTCAACAATATTGCAGGCATTACGAACGTCAAGGGTAATGTACTCGGAATGATGCCTCATCCTGAACGCTATAGCGAAGATACGCTCGGTTGCTCGGATGGGTTGAGTATATTTTTATCATTAAAATCAAAATTCGATTAAACAAAAAAATTCAACTTTTTACATTATAAATTTCATTATAAATATAGGATACAGTAATGGGTGGAATTGGATGGCCTGAAATATTAGTAGTTGTCCTGATTATCGTCGTGCTTTTTGGGTCAAAGAAAATTCCTGAGCTTATGCGAGGTCTCGGTTCGGGCATCAAGGAGTTTAAAAAAGCTTCGAGCCTTGACGATGACGACGAAAAAAAGCAAAATAAATAACTTGCGGCAAAATCATGTTTGATGTCGGCGGCGGCGAATTATTATTAATTGTCCTGGCAATTTTATTGCTTTTCGGACCAAAGAAAATCCCTGAACTAATGCAGGCTTTGGGCAAGGGTATGCGCCAATTCCGCAAAGCCCAAGCTGAATTCCAATCACAATTCAACGAAATCAAAAGCGATATTGAACAATCCGCGAAAGTTGCCACCAACGAAGTAAAATCGGTGAAAACAGCCGTCGAGAGCGGGTTTGTGCCGTATAAGCCGGAAGAAAATACCCAGATAAACAATTCCACTCAATCTGTAATAGACATAGATTCAGAATAAAAATCAGATAATTAACACAATGATTACAAACTTACCATAAATCTTCCTCAAGCCAACAAATCGCTTGTAATAAACTTTTCCTAAATATATTTTTGCATTAATCCGATGAGTTACAGTTTCTTTCAAAACAATGACAACAGCAAAAAAAAGCCGAGTATCGCCAAAGAATACGGCGCATTCTTGAATCTCGGCTGGCAGATTGTCATAACCATCGGGCTGATGGCTCTTCTGGGGGACTGGCTTGACAAAGAATTTGAAACATCACCGCTTTGGATTATTATTTGCTCATTTTTCGGTGTCGTCGTTGCGATGTATAGCTTTATCAAAACAGTCATCAATTTGACAAAAAAAGACAAAAAAAAATAACTTGCAGGCATTAGGCATGAATCTGGTAGCGATTGGGGCGGCTTTATTGATAAGCGTTTTGAACAGCGCTGCTGCGATTATTATTATCAAGCGAGCTTTCAGGGCAGCGCCCGAAAAATTCAATAAAATCGTTTTCATGTCGCTTGTAATCAGGTATTTTTGTGTCGCAGGATTGATAGGAGTGGCTTTGCTTGTTTTCGAACTAGACAAATTCGCTTTGTCGCTTACTTTTATGCTGTCGACATTTATTTTATTAATGTTCGAAATTTTATATATCAATTCTAAAGCAAAATTGTTAAATTTGCAAAATAACAATAACGTTTGAAAAAAATTTCATTTCTAAGACAGTAATTGCTTTTGATAAAATAGATTACTTGGTTTACATTAAAGCGTTGAACGCTTAAATTAGTCTTTAGGAAATTAACAATTAAGGATAGTATGCAGAAC
This sequence comes from uncultured Hyphomicrobiales bacterium, assembly GCA_964386275.1. Lineage (GTDB taxonomy): Bacteria > Bacteroidota > Ignavibacteria > Kapaibacteriales > UBA2268 > CAYLSY01. Next base: position 4,719 of record CAYLSY010000089.1, on the reverse strand, counting down.
GGACAAGATTACTCTGATTTTGCTGAAGTAAATAATAATCAACACGGCTCAAACGAAACCCATTCAACCGAATCCCACGGCGCAGCCGAACATGCCGCTCCGAATGACGCCCATCAAGCTCAAGCCGCTCAGCACGGCGGCGGCGCTCACGATGCCCACGGAGCAGTCGATTCAGGACCATCAGGCGTATTTCCTGAAATATTTAAGGCTCTAGGCGACCACCACTCTTTATCCCTTTTCAACAAAGAAATTTGCGAATTGCCCGTAATCGTTTACGACAGCAAAGAGGGATTCCATGCCTATAAGTCTATGGAAAGCATGAAAGAAGCCGGTGTATTCACGTTGAATGCTTCGCACAAAATTGCAAGAGCCAGTAATCCCGAGGAAACAGTTTCGCTCGACTTGTCGATAACGAATCTTGTGGTATTCCAATGGGTTGCAATAATCGTTACATTGATTTTATTTAGGTTCGCAGCTAAAAAGTACAAAGAAATCAAAAAAGCTCCGACAGGTATTCAAAACATCATCGAATCGATTGTTATGTTTGTCCGAAATGATGTCGTAGTGCCGAATGTCGGCGGCGAGAAAATAGGGGACAGGCTGCTACCGTATTTCTTAGCGTTGTTCTTCTTCATTTTATTGCAAAACCTAATCGGACTATTGCCCGGAGGGCATACCGCTACCGGCGCTATAGGCTGCACGGCGGCTTTAGCCGTAACTGCGCTGATTGTTATCAATGCGACCGCAATAAAAGAAATCGGTATCGGCAATTGGTTCAAACACTTGCTCGGCGGAGCCCCCGTTGGTTTAGCCCCGATTATGATTCCGATTGAAATTATATCTATGTTCACAAAACCGTTCGCACTCACGATTCGTCTTTTTGCGAACATGACTGCAGGACACGTCGTACTTTTCTCGCTCGTCGGCTTGATATTCTACTTCTTCCGCATGGGACTGCCGACTGGAGCGGTTGTCGGAGGCGTTGCGCCGGTTAGCGTTGCGTTTTCGATATTCATGTATTTCCTCGAATTGTTGGTAGCATTCTTGCAAGCATATATATTTACTATACTTACAGCTGTGTTCACCGGTTTGGCAATTGGCGACCACAAGCACGATGAATCAGCTCACCACGCCCACTGAAAAGTGAAAGATAAAAGTGAAAGTGAAAGATAAAAGTGAAAGATAAAAGTGTAAGTGAAAGTGAAAGTGAAAGTGAAAAGTTATTTGTAATTCTTTGAAAATTAAATTTAATAAGTGTTGGTATACCGGCAACTCGTTTCAGCATAATTTTTTGCTTTTTGATTTCGGTATTCAAGAAGGATTTCGGACAAGTCGGAATGCCAATGTTTTAATAACTCATAACTTATAACTAAGTAACTAATAATTAAAAATACATAGTTCTCAATAAAAGAAACGCATTTGTTTAACAAAAGTATCAGGAGTATTAAATGGAAGCATTATCACTGGCTCATCTTGCAGCAGGAATCGGAGCAGGCGTAACAGTATTGGGCGCAGGCGTCGGTATCGGTAAATTGGCCTCGGCAGCATTGGAAGCCGGAGCCCGTCAACCAGAAGCAGCAGGCGATACACGCACTACGATGATTATCGCAGCCGCTCTTATCGAAGGTGTCGCTCTGTTTTCATGCGTTATTTGTATGTTGCTTGCAATCAAGTAATTTCTTTCATGCACAATAATCATTATCCGGCGGCTAACGAAAAACCGCCGGATAGATTCCGCTTTCTTAAGTTGAGACTATAATCTTTTGAAATATAATTAATTTAGGTAATAAAATGGAACAAATTTTAGACGTAAATCCGGGTTTGATAATTTGGACATTGTTCAACTTCTTGGTTTTCCTCTTTCTTTTGCTTAAGCTTGGCTATAAACCACTGAAAAATGGATTGGCTGCTCGTTCAAAATCAATTCAAGATGCTATCGACCAAGCCGATAAAGCCAACGTTGAAGCCCGCAAGATTTTGGCAGAAGCACAAGCCAAGCTTGATTCTTCGCAACAGGAAATGCTCGCCATAGTTGCAAAAGGCAAGCAACAATCCGAAGACTTGCTTCACAAGGCACAATCGGAAGCCGACGCCATGAAAAAGCAAAAAATCGACGACGCCCTGCGCGAAATCAATCACTCGAAAGAGCTTGCAATCAAAGAACTTCGTAAGGAAGTTGCCGGATTGGTTGTCAACGCAACGGAAAAAATACTCGGCTCCGAGCTTGACAAGGACAAACACTTGAAACTAATCGATAGCTATATCGAAAAAATGCCGAATAATTAATTTTGAATCAATTAACGATTAAATTATGACTGAGCAAAGAGTATCTAACAGATATGCCCGTGCATTGCTTGAAACTGCTACAACAGAAGGCATTTCCGAAAAAGTGCTTGATGATTTCACATTGGTTGTCAATACTTTAAAGGCGCATAAAGAGTTGAAAAGCATAACGGAAAGCCCAATTTTCCATCAGTGGAAAAAAAAGAAAATGTATCAGGAAATATTCGACAAAAAAATATCCGATTTGTTGATGCACTTCTTGATTTTATTGCTCGACAAAAGGCGCGGCGACTTGATTTCGAGCATCGCGGTTCAATATCGCGCTTTGTTTTACAAGCAAAACAGTATTTTGCCGGTTGTGATTATTTCTGCAGTCGAAATGAAAAGCGATTCTCAAGAAAAAATCATCAAAAAGCTGACCGAATCGACAAAAATGAAAATTTTGCCAGAATACAAGGTATCAGCTGACATTAAGGGTGGTTTTCTTATCAGGGTCGATGACTGGATTTATGACGCAAGCGTCAAAAATCAACTTGAATTGCTGTTCGATAGGCTTGCGACAGGTGTTGACGTAAAAGCAAGTTAACTTTAAGTAAATCTTGTAATAAATTGAAAATAACAAGTATTAATAGGTAATACCAAGGAATAAATTATGGTAGATGTACGTCCGGAAGAAATTTCCGCAATTCTCAGACGACAATTGACCGGCTTCGAAACCGAAGTCGATGTTTATGAAGTTGGAACTGTTTTGCAAGTAGGCGATGGCGTTGCCCGCGTCTATGGACTGAAGCAGGTAATGGCGAGCGAGCTTGTCGAATTTCCCAACAATGTGTTCGGTATGGTTTTAAACCTTGAAGAAGACAATGTCGGCGTCATGCTTTTCGGCAACGACAGCCTTGTGAAAGAAGGCGATACCGTCCGCAGAACGGGTAAAATTGCCTCAGTGCCTGTCGGCAAGGAATTGCTCGGCAGGGTTGTTAACCCGCTCGGCATCCCAATTGACGGCAAGGGCGATATAAACTATTCCAAGTATTCCTATATTGAGCGCAAAGCGCCGGGCGTGATTTTCCGTCAAGGTGTTAAAGAGCCGTTGCAAACGGGTATAAAGATGATTGATGCTCTTATTCCAATCGGTCGCGGACAACGCGAGTTGATTATCGGCGACCGCCAAACTGGTAAGACCATCGTTGCTCTCGATACGATAATTAATCAAAAATTTACGCATACCGAGCGAGCCAAAGAACTCGGCATTCAGCCGGTTTATTGCATCTATGTAGCTATCGGTCAAAAGGGTTCGACGGTGGCAAACGTTGTTTCATATCTCGAAGAATTCGGCGCAATGGATTATACAATCGTAGTTGCCGCAAATGCTTCCGACCCAGCTCCGATGCAGTATGTCGCTCCGTTCTGCGGTTGCACGATGGGTGAATTCTTCCGCGACAACGGCATGCATGCGCTCGTTATTTATGACGATTTATCGAAGCAAGCAGCGGCTTACCGCCAAGTATCACTGTTACTGCGCCGTCCACCGGGACGTGAGGCTTATCCGGGCGATATTTTCTATTTGCATAGCCGCTTGCTCGAGCGTGCCGCAAAATATTCGGACGAAATGGGTGGAGGCTCGCTTACTGCGCTTCCTGTTATCGAAACGCAGGCAGGCGACGTTGCCGCATACATACCGACGAACGTAATTTCAATTACCGATGGTCAGATTTACCTCGAGCCTAATTTGTTCAACGCCGGCGTACGTCCCGCTATGAATATAGGTATATCTGTTTCGCGTGTTGGTGGAAATGCTCAAATTAAAGCTATGAAGAAAGTCGCCGGTCCTTTGAAACTTGACTTGGCTCAATATCGTGCATTGGAAGCATTCGCCAAGTTCGGTGCCGACCTCGACAAAGTTACTCAACAGCAATTGACACGCGGCGCACGTTTAACAGAAATTTTAAAGCAAAAGCAGTTTTCGCCGATTCGCGTCGAAATGCAAATCGCATTGATTTGGACGGCGACTAACGGCTATCTCGATGATTTACCTTTGGATATACTTAGCAAATTCGAGCAGGAATTCTATAAATATATGGATACACATCATTCGGCACTATTGGATTCAATAATCCAAAAACGTGAATTATTGCCTGAAATTGTCGATGGATTGAAGAAAGCCCTCGACTCATTTATTGTTAAATTTAAGAAGGTGGCGTTAGCCGATTTTCAAGCGTAAATATCGTGAATTAAAAGAAATATGCGTATAATTAAAATTATTTCATTTTTCTTTATAATATTTTCTTTATAATAGAATATAACCTTAAATGATACTATTAACTGGTGGCGCTGGATTTATCGGCTCTTGTTTATTGAAGAAATTCAACGATAACGGCATTGATGATATTGTTATTGTTGACCATCTCGGCAAGGGCTGCAAGTGGAAAAACTTGG
>CAYLSY010000088.1:0-8621 GCA_964386275.1 uncultured Hyphomicrobiales bacterium | reverse complement strand
AGAAAAAATTTGTTAATTTTTATTATATTTGAAACTTGCATTTTTTAGAAGAATTGCAATTTTAAATGTAAATATAAAATTAAGCTATGATAAAAGCAATAAAAAAGATATTATTTCCGATTATACTAATGGCGACAGTCGTTGCGGCAAAGTCTCAAACGCCTGAACCATTGTATTATGTCGGCGGTTTTGCGGGATTGAATTTGAACTTCCATTTTTCGGATTTTTCGAAACTCGGAAGTATACCGAATTGCTGCCCGCAATTCAAAGGTGGCGATGGCGTCGGATTTGCTCTCGGGGGATTGTTCGATCTGCCATTATCCAAAAGCATGAATTTGGATTTCAGGCTTGGTATTTCGACTCTCGACGGGGAACTTAACGATTATGAAACGAGAAATAATATCCGTGTTGTCGAAAACCAGCCGCCATACCGTGAAAGTGTTACAACAATTGAATTCGAACATGTCCTAAAATCCAAACTCTATGCCTTTACATTGGGAGCGGCGCTTGATTACAACCTAATCGAAGCTCTTTACGGCTCGGTCGGATTAAAATCGGCATATCTTTTCACAGCGCGCTTCAGTCAATACGAGCAAATCAACAAACCAAACAACGTTACATTCCTTGACGGACGCCTAATACAAAATGATTTCAATGACTTGCAAATACCTGATAAAAACTCTTTGCAATTCTTCATTACTTTCGGTCTATCCTACCGTTTGCCAATTGGCAACCAATCGTATCTTGTGCCAGAATTCCGTTTCGATTACCCGATAACAAAAATCTGCTCGGTCGATTGGAAAGCTTCCACTTTGCTTTTTGGAGTATCCTTCCTTTTGCCGGTTTTCGAAAAAGCTCCGCATGTTTTCCGGATAGAAACCCGCTACGAGCGCGATACTACTACTTTAACTGTAATGGGACTCAAGAATGAAAAACTTCAACTCGTCGATAAATCCGAAACTAAAAAAACTGAGGAATTTGACAACGAAACGGTTGAAATCACAACCATTCGCGAAAGGTATAAAAGGGAAATTCCCCAAGAAGCTCGTCTTGCGGCTAAAGTTAAAGCCGAAGGCATTAATTCAAACGGCGTAAAGCAGCCCATTCCCACAATGGTTATCGAAGAAATGGAAATGGAAGAAGGTTTTCCGCTTCTGCCCTATATTTACTTCGATTTCAACAGCTCGGATTTGAGCCGTACCAAGATGCAACTTCTTAAACAAAGCGAATCAATGCGATTTGCCGAAGACTCGCTGCCATGGAACACAATGCAAATCTATTCCAATTTGCTTAACGTCGTCGCCTACAGAATGAAACTCAATCCTGTTGCCAAGCTGACCGTAACCGGTTGCAACAGCGCTGTCGACGGCGAAAAGGATAATTCTGGTTTGTCCCGCAACCGTGCCGAAGCAGTTAAAAGCTACTTGGTTGATAACTGGAACATAGAACCGGAACGCATTTTAATCAAATCGCAAAATTTACCCGATAAACCCAGTAATACCGAATCAGAAGACGGCAAAGCCGAAAACCGCCGCATCGAGCTTAGCTCGAACGTCCCGACGCTGCTCGAGCCGGTGCAATTAAAGGAAATTCAAAGGAAATCTAATCCGCCGGTTGTCGAGATTACACCGACAGTTTTTGCCGAAGCAGGATTGAAGAATTGGACCGTCGCCATTGAGCAGGACAATAGGCTATTGCGACGTTTCAACGGCTCGGATGCTCTTCCGGTAATTCGTTGGAACGTTGAGGAAGAACCAATGCCCGAATTCGAATCGCCAGTAGTAATTACTCTAAGCGCCGAAGATGTTATTTCACAGCAAAGCCAAGCAAATACTCAACTTACGATTAAGCAGCTGACCATTCGCAAAAAGAGATACGAGCTAAAAGACGACAAGCGCTACGAAAAATACTCGCTAATACTCTTCGATTTCGATAAATCTAATTTGAGTGAGCCACAAAAAGCAATTATCAAGCAAATCAAGGAAAGAGTAACGCCTGATTCGAAAGTTACAATTTCCGGCTACGCCGACCGTTCCGGCGAGCAGGCATACAACAAGGATTTAGCACTTCGCCGTTGCCTCGAAGCCCAAAAGATTCTCGGAATAAACGATAATAATTTAATAATAAACCCTGTCGGCAGTGATGTTGAACTTTACGACAACAACACTCCAGAAGGACGCAGCTACAGCCGTACCGTACAAATAGTAATAGAAACTCCAGTTAAAGAATAATATTAATAATTTAATAATGCATTATGAATTGGCACTCAAAACCTATTAATGAAGTCCTTGATTTTTTTAAGGTAAAGCCTGATATTGGACTAAACTCAAGTCAAGTGAAGGAATCTCGGGAAAGTTACGGCAAAAACGAACTTCCTTATCAAAACCCAAAGCCGAAATGGCTGTTGTTTTTAGAGCAGTTCAACGACCCGATTATTTATGTGCTGATAGTGGCTGCCATACTCAATGCCCTGCTATCAGGAATAAAAGATACCTTAGTAATTGGCGGTGTTGTGATTCTGAATGCAATCATCGGATATGTGCAAGAAAACCGTGCCACCGACGCATTGAAGAAACTGCGCCAAATGGCGGCGCCAATGGCAAAAGTGATTCGCTTCGGCACCCATACTTCGATTCGAGGCGGCGAGCAGCAATTAGTCGCCACGAGCGAAGTCGTTTGCGGCGACATCATCGTACTAGAAAGCGGTATGCGCGTTCCCGCGGATGCTCGAATCATTGACTCACAAAGTCTGTTGGTCGATGAATCGATGCTCACGGGCGAATCTTTTGCAATTGCCAAAAAGGCAAATGCCGATGTTGCGGACAATGCTCCGCTTGGAGACCGGATAACAATGGTCTATTCAGGCACAATTGTTAGCAAGGGCAGAGCTACAGCTATTGTTACAGATGTCGGCGAAAATACTGAAATCGGCAAAATTTCGCAAAACGTCACAGAATCCGAAGAAACCGTATCCCCGCTGCAGCAGCAAATCGACAAGTTCGGCAAGGGTTTGAGCATATCAATACTAATTGTTGTTGTCTTGATATTTGTTCTCGGATTTTTGCGTGGCAACGAAATTATTACCATGTTCCTGACTTCAGTTGCGCTGGCTGTTTCAGCAATTCCCGAAGGATTGCCGATTGCTGTAACAGTAACGCTTTCAATCGGCGTTTATCAAATGGCAAAACACAAGGCGATTGTCAAAAAACTTGCTGCAGTAGAGACATTAGGCAGTACTAACGTTATTTGCTCAGATAAAACCGGCACATTAACCAAAAATCAAATGACAGTATCGGCGCTGTTTTGCGGCGGCGAAGAGTTCACGGTTAGCGGCTCAGGCTATGAAATCGAAGGCGAGATTACCGACAAAAGCGGCAAAAAAATACGCTATAATTCTTATCCTGCTGTCGAAATGACCGCTATGATTGGCGCTCTTTGCACTGAAACAACCATCGTCAATGACGGCAAGGAATGGAAAATTACCGGCGACCCGACAGAAGGCGCTTTGCAAATTGCCGCCGAGAAACTCGGCTTCAGCCGCGATGGATGGAAAGTCGATATCGACTTGCCGTTCGAGTCGGATATTCAATTAATGGCTGTCCGCGCCACTACAAACGACAAGGTTTACACTATGGCAAAAGGCGCGCCGGAGAAAATCCTTGCACGTTGCAAAGCAATGCTCAACCTTGACGGAACGCCTTCGAAACTGAATGCCGACCTGCTTCGAAAAGAAATTTCTGCGCTATCGGACAAGGGCTTAAGAGTATTGGCGCTTGCTTTGACCGAAAACATTGATAATTCGCCCGTTACAATCGATAATCTCGAAGAACTAACATTCGTCGGATTTGCCGCAATCGAAGATTCAGTGCGTATCGAAGCCAGAGATGCCGTCGACGAATGCCATAAAGCCGGTATTCGCGTCGTTATGATTACGGGAGACCATCCCCAAACGGCAAGCGCAGTTGCTAAATCCGTCGGAATCGCTCCGGAAAAAACTAAACCGGTGGCGCTGACCGGACAAGAAATCGACGCAATGAGCGACGACGAACTGTTCGAGCGAGTAAACGAAACCGACGTTTATGCACGTGTCGCTCCAAATCACAAATTCAGAATCGTCAAGCAATTACAAAAGCAAAAAAACATCGTCGCCATGACCGGCGACGGCGTTAACGACGCTCCCGCGCTAAAACAAGCAGACATCGGCGTTGCCATGGGTACAGGCACAGATGTCGCCAAGGAATCAGCCAGCATGGTGTTGATGGATGATAATTTTGCAACTATTGTTCAGGCAGTAAGGCGAGGCAGGGTTATTTTACACAATTTACAACACATTTTGCTATATATACTTGCTACAAGTTTCGGCGGCGTGTTGACAATAGGATTGTCGGTTATTGCCGGATTTCCTGTTCCAGTGCTGCCGGCGCAGCTTTTGTGGATAAACCTTGTAACCGACGGCACTTCGACCATTCCATTCGCTTTCGAAAAGGAACACGGCAACGTAATGGTCTTTCCTCCGAGGAAAAAGGAAGCGTCGCTCGTTACCCGCGAAATCATCATCAGGATTCTGTTTGCTGGCTTTTTTATGATGCTCGGGACTCTTTCGATTTACTATTTATATGTGCATGAAATTCTTCATGTTCCGGTCGAGCAAATCCGCGCCGATGTTGCACTGAACGCTATTTACACAAAAGCGCAAACCATGGCGTTTTGCATACTTGCTTTCTTCCAGATTTGGAATGTTCAAAATTCGCGTTCGCTCGAGCGTTCGTTGTTTTTCAATCTGCCATACCCGCATCCACAGGGCTTGAAAGCCAACGAAGGCATGGAACGGATTAGTCCGACAAAGAATCCTGCTTTGCTCGGAGTTATGCTACTGGCAATGGTTTTACAAATATCCGCTGTCGAAATACCCGCAATGAATATTGTGTTTGATACCGTCGGTTTGACTGCAATAGAGTGGTTAATAGTGGCTGGAGTATCTTTCTCAATTATTGTAATAGTTGAATTAATCAAGCTGTTTACCGCCTTGAATGCAAGGAGGAAAGCAATTTTCGCAAAATAAATAGTCCCCAAACATTGGCTTTTTTTTAAAAAAAAAGCTGTGAAAAAAATATATTCGACAAAACAAAAGAAAGGCTCCATTAAAAAAGTGGAGCCTATCTTCTGTATCAGCGCTAAACCTTAGCCGTTTTCCATTTTCCACGACGGAATAGCAGAACAGAAGTTACTGCAAACATAGCTTCTGCAATTAAAATCGCCCAGTAAACCCCCAACGATTCCAATCCTGCCCATTTAGCCAAAACGAAAGCCAGCGGCAGTTCAACCAGCCAAAAGAAGACAATGTTCAACTTTGTTGGAGTCGTTGTATCGCCGGCGCCGTTCATTGCATGAATAATCACCATGCTTGTGCCGTAGAAAACAAATCCTGCGCTGATGATTCTCAGGCAATCCGCACCGACGGACACAACATCAGCTTCGGATATAAATAGACTGACGAAAAATTCTGGAAAAACAAGAAAAAACAGCGAAACCACGCCGAGGAAAATAATATTTATAATTATCGTCGTCCAAACAGCTTGCTCGGAGCGTTCGGGTTTTCCTGCTCCAAGGTTTTGCCCCATCAAAGTCGCTGCCGCATTGGCTATTCCGCCTGAGGGCAGTAATATGAAGACCATGATTCTGAGAGCAATTGTATAAGCCGCAACGTCTTGGCTTCCATAATCCGATACAATTCTCATCAATAAAAGCCACGATGATGTTGCAATTAAGTATTGCCCGATTATCGTTGCAGATAGTCTTAAAATCTTAAGTATAACTTGTAATTCAATACGAATTTGCTTTAAAATCAGCTTTATACGGCTTTTGCCGTTAAGTAATTGATAAAATTGATAAACAACGGCCAGCGACCTTCCGGTGCATGTTGCAATAGCTGCGCCGACAACCCCCATTTCGGGAAAAGGTCCTATTCCGAAAATCATTAATGGGTCGAGTATGATATTTAATACATTTGCTAAAAACAAGACCCTGAACGAAATTGCTGCATCGCCAGCTGCTCGGAATATGGCGTTGTTAATAAATAGCAACATGATTATTATGTTCAGCCCAAGTATGATTGTTAAGTAGCCATGGTATTCTTCGACTACTAGCGAATTAGCTCCCATAGCCGTTAGAATTTCTTTTGAGAAGAAAAGTCCGGGCATTGCGACGACAAGCGATATTGCGACTCCAAGAATTATTGCCTGCATTGCGGATTTAGACGCTTCATCATTGTTCTTTTCGCCGATTCGCCTCGAAATGACCGAAGTTGCGCCCATTGTCAAGCCAAAGCATAAAGCATAGAATATTGTCATCAACGATTCCGTGATTCCGACTACCGCAACTGCGTCGGCGCCAAGCGAAGCGACAAAAAATATGTCGACTATGCCGAAAAGCGACTCCATCAACATTTCGAGTGCCATGGGCAATGCCAGCAGAAATATAGCCTTGGAAAGTTTAATATGTGTATAATCGAGCTGTGTGCCGCGAATCGCCAAAACGACATATTCGAACAGCTGCTTTAGACGCTCGACTGTGCTACCGGTTTTTAAATCGGTTAGTTCAATAGCCATAGGCTGCGCATCATAGCGGTCGAACGCTGAATATTGCGCAGAGTTGAGGGATTGTGAAGATTCTTGTTGCTCAAGATTTGATTTATTTTCCGAATTCATTTTCTAAACCTTTGTTTTTGTTTAAAGTGTTTGATAAGTGTTCCTCCAATAGCAGTGTCAAAAATCTGTTCAAGTCCTGTCATGACCAAATCCGGGGTTGCGACGGCAACCACAATCTTCAAAATAGATGTTGAGTTTAACATTTTAGTACTCCTTGATAATAGAATTAATAAATAAACGCATAGTATGCGTTGTTTGTTTCAAATTAAGGCGGAATAGAATCAGTCGGCGTCCAAAGCAAAAATAGCTCTTCCGTCTATGGAGGACGCTGAAGAAATGACCGGAAAACGTCTCTTGAAGTAATTATTCCGGCTTTAGACAGTCAATATTTTGATATTCGGTTTCATTGGCATAAAATCATTTCCAAAATTATGAAGCCAATTTTTTAATTCAAAGTGAAATTATAAATAATCAGCTGAATTCTAAACAAAATATCAATTAAAGTGTAAAGTGTTTTGCACGATTATTGAATTTTGTCAGGTTTTTTGGACAGTAAGCGAGAAGTGTAGGATTAAGTTGAGTGGTTACGGTATTAACTCAAAGGTTGGCTGCTACTGCAAAGCGTGTGCTTTGCTTGAATTGAAGCTCGGCTTTTTGCTTTTCGTCGTAATAGACATCGGCTTTGATTAAAATACATAAGAATTTCCAAATATTGACTTGGATTTCGTTTTGCCATTTGACCGTCCACAATTCAAGAATTTTAAAAGTGCCGAAGAACTCGGCATTGGAGCGGTAAATCAAGTCTTTCGAAATGTAATATGTTAATTCTGTTTTAAAGTTGATGCCGCTTTCGGGTTTGTAGCGCTCTATAACGCCTGAAGTCGAGTAATCGTCTGTTAGCCTTGTATTCAGATGCGCCCTGACTTGCTTTAATGATACTCCTATGCGCGAAGTGATTGTTTTAATCGAATCATTTAGTGAAAAAGCGAAACCCATGCCTTGCATTGTCGTTATTGGGTCGCGAAAGGCTGACGTTACGCTGCGTTTGCTTTGAGACAAAATAAAAGACTCAACGACAGGAGTAGATACGGTAAACGAGACAAAAGGGTCTAAAAGCCAGCCCAGCATGTATTTTAATTGATAATCGAAGTACAACTCATTATCGGTAGGGGTGAAGTAATCAACCCCCGAATAGTCCTTATCGCGCACCAACTGGCATCCGAGGGCGATTTTGATTGTTGAGGCATTATTGAATTTATCTATATTAAAATTAGTTTTGTTTTCGAAAAACAAGGATGATTCGAGTATATGCTTTTCGCCCGATTGCCAATCTTTCGAATAGCTCTGGGAAAAAGACAGCGAAAAGCGGCTCTGGGCGTGCAGAGATACTAACGCCAAGAAGAATAGGATGAATACAATTCTTTTTCGCATTTTTCAACTTATTCAATTTTAATAAGTAGAAAATCATATATTTAAAATAAATTAATTATTTGACAAACAAATTTATTTATATTTAACATAATCCAATGTCCATCTTCTATTTTTCCATTTATTTAAAAAAACAAGTTCATTATTGACATATCCAACTATTGAGCTTTCAATAAGTTCTTCATTTGGAGTGACAATTTTTACTTCATTTGGAAACTGACCGTTATCGCTATATGTTTGCATAATTAATTGATTGAACTTAGATTGTATTGTATTATCCTTAAATAAAACAATGATATTATCAAATACATGCTTCATATCCTGTATTTCAATACTGTCATTGTTTGAAAGAAATACTCTTTTAAGTATTCCTTCAGGTTTTATGTGTTTAATTAACTTTTTATTTCCCTTAATAAACAATTTATAATCAGTACTTATTAAATAGTAATTACCCATATTATCAGTTGTAATAAAATCGTATATATTGTCAATACTAATTAATGAATCATGTATGAATGCTGATATATCTTTATAATTTAATAAAGT
>CAYLSY010000087.1:0-8644 GCA_964386275.1 uncultured Hyphomicrobiales bacterium | reverse complement strand
ACCATGAAACAGCAACCCTCAACCCCTTTATACGGGCAAGCGCCGAACAAAACCATAGCCGTCATCGACGACGAGCCGGATATTTTGGAATTGGTTACCATGTCGCTAACGAAATCGGGCTTTAAAACCCTCGGTTTCCAAGACGGAGAAAGCTTCTTCAAGTATTTAAAAGAATCCGTTCCCGACCTTGTTGTGTTGGATTTAATGCTTCCCGACGCCGACGGTTTGGAAATTTGCAAATACATGAGGAAAAACGATAAATACTCTTCGATACCTGTCATTATGCTTACGGCTAAAAGCGAAGAGACCGACAAAGTGTTAGGACTCGAACTTGGCGCCGACGACTACGTAACGAAGCCGTTTTCGCCGCGTGAGCTTACCGCTCGGGTTAAAGCCATTTTGCGTCGTGAAGATAAGGAGCCGAAGACAAAAAGGCTAAAAGTCGGCGATTCGTTGGAAATTGACCTTCAAAAGTATGAAGTATTTGTCGAAGGCTCCAAAGTGGAGCTGACATCGACTGAATTCCGTATTTTGCGATTACTTACCGAGCGCAAGGGCTGGGTCTTTTCCCGCGAACAAATCCTGGATTACCTCGGCGCTCAAGATAAAGGGGTACTCGACCGAACGGTCGATGTGCATATAAAGAATCTGCGCGAAAAGATTAAAAATGCTGGCAGATACGTGAAAAATATCCGTGGCGTCGGCTACAAAATCGAAGAGGATTAATGAAGCTGTTCACAAAAATATACGGATTGTTTGTAATTGCAGTGTTGGTTTTATCTGGATTGATTTTATTCTTTTCCTTTCGTTCAATCAGAAGTAATTATATTGAGGAAAAAACCGAGTATCTTCTTAATTTGGATTATGTTATTCAGCTAAAAATTGCTCCATTGCTCGATGAAAAGAACTACGTGGAGCTTGATTCGCTTATCAAGCAAATCGGCAGCGAATTGAAAGTGCGTTTGACGATAATCGATTCATCAGGATTAGTAGTCGCCGATTCAAAGAAAGACCCGACGCAAATGGAAAACCATGCGCTTCGTCCCGAAATAGTCGAAGCAAAAAACAAAGGCGCCGGAAGCTCACTTCGATATAGCTCAACAGTGCAAAAGGAAATGCTGTATGTGGTGATTCCAATAGTAAAGAATGGCTCTTTGATTGCATATACACGCGTAAGTTTGTTCATTCAGGATTTGGATGCTTTAGTAAACAATCTTACACAGCGAATCTTTTGGGTTGCTTTAGTGTTTGTTGGCGTTTCATTGATAATCATTTGGCTTTTGTCTCGTTCTTTTGTTAAACCTATCAAACAATTATCGCGCGCTGCCGAGCGGGTCTCCAAAGGTGATTTCGAAGCTAAGGTTCGTATCAAAAATCGCGATGAGTTAAAAGCTCTTGCCGACAGCTTTAATTCAATGACTGGCAATATTAAACGCCTTTTCGAGGAAATATCCTTGCAAAGAATAGAGCTTGATACGATTATCTCCTCAATTCGAGAAGGTTTCTTCGTTTTGGATGAAAAAGGGTTAATTGTTCTTGCCAACGAAGGCTTTTGTAAAATTTCAGGGAAAACTGATATAATTGGCAAGAAATACTTGGAGGTAATCAATGATGCGCAGTTTGACGCTTTTATTTCCAAGCCGCTTAAAAAACGCAGAAGTTATTCGGACGAAATCGAATTAAACAACAAATATTATTTGTGTGGAGCAAGCTATATTGAGCCTAAGCAGGAGCTTGTCGTCATTATGTCGGACATTACTCAGCTGAAAAACCTTGAGGATATTAAAAAAGATTTTGTTACAAACGTTTCTCATGAGCTTAGAACCCCATTAACGGCAATAAAAGGGTTTCTTGAAACTTTGGAATCGGATATAACCGATGAAGAGCATCTGCAGTACTTGTCAATAGTCAGCCGACATACCGAGCGATTGATTAACATAGTGCAGGACTTGTTGATGCTGTCGAATTTAGAGGAAGCCGGCAAAAAAATCGTTCGTGATAAAGTAAATATCAAATTATTGTTCGATAACATAATGAAAATATTCGAACAAAGATTAGCTGAGAAAAAACTTGCGCTGAACCTGAATATCGAAGAAAATTTACCTGAAATGATGCTCGATGCCTTCAAAATCGAGCAGATGATGATAAACCTAATAGACAACGCAATCAAATATACCGATGAAGGTGAAATAAATATTTCGGTCTTTTTGAACAACAACAAACTCAGAATAATTGTTCGCGATACGGGAATAGGCATTCCCAAGGATAAGGCTGAAAGGGTCTTCGAACGGTTCTTTACGGTGGATAAATCGCGCTCGCGAAAACTCGGCGGCACTGGATTGGGCTTGTCTATTGTCAAACATATAGTTATTTTGCATGGCGGGGAAATTAAAGTTAGCGAAGCGCCTGTCAAAGGCGCTGTTTTTACTATAGAATTGCCAGTAATTCGATAATAAAGGAAAAACGCTCAAATTTTTATGTCAGATAACAAGAAAAATCATCAAATTACTCAAGAGGAGGATTTTGCCGCTATTCGTCGTGTTTTAGCCGGTGATAATGCCGCTTTCAAAATTATTGAAAAAAGGTATAGAAAGCTGATTGCGTCATTGATTCGCCGAATGATTAAAAACGAAGATGACGTGGACGACTTGACTCAAGAAACTTTCATCAAAGCTTATAATGCATTGCATACATTTCATTTCGGATTTTCTTTCTCTTCGTGGATTTATAGGATTGCATCGAATAATTGCATAGATTTCATCAGGAAACGACGTTTTCCGACGGTTTCGCTCGACCAGCCAATTTCAAAAAGCGAAGATGAACAATATATAGAAATCGTCGACAACACCTATGTTCCTGATGTCGATGTGTTGAGCGAAGAGCGCAGGAACGCAATAATGACAGCTATTGAAAACTTGCCGGATAACTATAAGAATATCATAAAGTTAAGGCACGAGGAAGAATTGGATTATGCGCAAATCGCCGAGCAGCTCAATATCCCGCTTGGCACCGTGAAAGCGCATTTGTTTCGCGCACGTAAATTATTGTTTTCAACCCTTAAGAAGCAGAAATACTTGTTTTTTTAATGAAAAAATCCAAGAAAAAATCATCGCTCGGTTTCAAAATATTTTTAATTGCCGTGTTTATTGCATTAGTTGCAATTATCGGTATCTTTTTTTATTCATCTGCTTATAAATACTTGATTTCGGATAAAATTTCAGCTGGCGATACCTCTGCTATTACAGCAAAAGAAGTAGTTACAAATATAAAGATTGCAATTTTCAATGGCTGCGGCGAAGCGGGATTGGCAGACCGCACTCGTAAGTTCTTGCAACCGCTTGGCTACGACATTGTCCAAGCAGCTAACTATACAAAAAACGTCGATAAATCATTCATTATCGATTGGACTGGAGATACAACCGTAACATATAAACTTGCTTCAATCGTCGGAATAGCTAAGAACGCTGTATATACGAACATCGATTCTGGTAAGTATTTAAAAGCAAGTTTTATTATCGGCGCCGATTGGAAAAATTTGAAGATATATAATTGATTTTGAAAATATATAATTGATTTTATAATTAAGGAGAAAAATTGCCGAAATATTCTAAACCACGTTCAAGCAAGGGATTAGCTACGCTTTCAGCGCGCATTTCCGTCGATAAAATAGCGTCGGATGTCGTTGTTCTCGACATGACTCGAATAGAATCTTCGCCGAGCGATTATTTCGTAATTTGCTCGTGCGAATCCGAAATTCAAGTGAAAGCCGTTGTCGAAGAAATTGTTACAACTGCGAAACAATTAAATATTTCTCCGCCTCGGGTCGAAGGCACCGAAAGCTACCGATGGGCGCTCTTGGATTTCTTTGACGTTGTTGTCCATGTTATGCTCGAAGAAACCCGTAACTACTATAAAATTGAAAAACTTTGGAGTGATGCCTCTTTCCTTGACCTAGACTCGACTGGCGCCAAGCTGAAAGCAATGACAGCACAGCGAAAAAAAGAAATATTGACTAATGAAAATGTTTCAGAATTAATGTAAGTTGAATCCAATGAATCTTTTATGAAGGATAAGCTATATATATTGATTGTTGTATTTCTTTCGGCAATATCAAGTATGTCTGCTCAGGAAGTTGAGGTTTACAACGAATTTTTTCCAGACAAAGACACAATTGATTTGGGTATGTGTTTGGTGAATGATTCGCTTTTTACTTCTTTTATGATAAAAAACAATTCAGGTGTTAAACTGGTTCTCGGCGACCAAACTCCAAGCTATGTGTTGCAAATAAGGCAGGGCAATTTGGATGAATTCGTTCCCAACAAACTTCCTTCGACTTTTTGGGATTTTCTTGCGGGAACAACAAGGCAATATACCCTGAAATATTATGCTCTAAATTATTTCCCTTTGGGAAGAAAGACAGTTACATTAAGAATAGGTTTATATGATCCTGCAGTTATTTCAGACCCGCAGAACGATGAAGATTTGACTTTTTTTAAGGATTTTGTGATAACGTGCTTAAAAACCGATAAATTCATCGACTGCTACGACAAAACAGTTTTTTTCGATAGTGTTTACGTCAATCCAATTGATACGATTCGTTATTTTTGGAAGTTAGTCAATACATCAAAGAATTTCCTTCAAATCGAAGAGCAGCGCTTTAAAATGCTTAGCCCGATACCCGTTGATACCGAGATAACTGTAGTGCAACGGACTGAACCGGTGGATTTTCCTTCGAACAAAACAACAAAAGAATGGCAAATCAATTACTATCCGCTTGATAAATTGCAGGACAGCGCAACATTTCAAGTAATGTATAAGCCCGAACCAGTTGCTCAGCCAGAAAAGTGGGATTCTGTTTCAGTGAAAATCTATGGAACAGGAGTTGAGCAAAAACTGACATTATTCGATTCCGATTACGATTTCCGAAATGATACGATTTTCATAGGTGATGTGCGAGTCGGAGCTAAAGCGACAATAAAAGGAATCATGCTCAACGAAGGCAATATTCCGTTCGGTTCGATAGCTCAGGATATTCTTAATATTGAGGATAATGAACCTAGCGCGCATTTTTCATTGATTAAAGGGTTGAATTCGCATAATGCACATATACGCCCCCAAAGCACTGATACTTTTTCATTTGATTTTTCGCCGAAGGACATTGGGACGATAACAGCGAGATTCGTTATCAAAAGCGATTTAGCGGGTAGAAAAATTCGCGGCGTTCCGAAATCCGCATTAACTCGTACGATATATATAACCGGCAGAGGTATCGAAGCGAGAATAAATACCGTAAGCCGCGAAATTGATTTCGGCTCGATTGTAATACATCCGGAATGTCCCACATCATCGGATACGTCTGTGTTTATTGCCAACAACGGAAATGCCGAGCTTGTAATCAGCGCCATTGAGCTTGAGCCGTCGCCTCCGTCGCCATTCGAGATTACTCCTCAAACACTGACAATTATGCCATACAGCCAAGAACTTGTAAATATTAAATTTTCGACCGAGGCTCAACCTGTCGGAGTCGAGTTCAATTGGAAGATGAATATTATTTCGAATGCGAAAATCGGAAACGATACATTCGCAATTACGCTAAAAGCGATGGGCATAGAACCTATGCCGATGCTCGTTAGCATTCCGAAAGCCAAAGCTAAGCCGGGAACGAGAATTGCTTTGCCAATATTAGTTGAAAAGGATAAGATTAATTATTCGAGCGAATTTTCGACGGATTTGCTTTATGACAACACATTACTTCGGTATATTAATTACTCGAAATTATCTACTGCTGCAGTAAATGCTCAAACCCCGCTAATATTTGAAACTACAAGCGAAGGTAAACTATCGATTCAATTGAAAATGCCGAATGTTGCAGAAATGAATTTCCTTCCAAAAGATACCCTTATTCTGCTATATTTCGACAGCTATCTTGGGAGTCAACTCTCAACGCCGGTTTCAATTATCAATCCTGTTTTTGGCGACGGTATCTGCTCAAAAGTTCTTACTCCCGTAATTACAAACGGGACATTTACTTTGGACTCGGTGTGCGGGCTGTCTTGGAAGGCTGTGCCTCATCCAGAAGCAGATTTCGTTTTCGAAAAAATTTATCCAAATCCTGCAAGCGACGAAATCGAATTCGAATTCACTCAGCCTGTAGAAAGATTGGCAAGAGTTGTAATATTTAACAACTACGGGGAAGAAATCATGGAATTGGTCGATAAAATATTGAAAAAAGGGGATTATAGCTATAAGGCGGATTTAACCGGATTGCCGAGCGGAACATATTTTTGCGTATATACCTGCGGAATTTTCAAGAAATCGATTTTATTTACGGTTACAAAGTAAAATGCTTGATGCTTAAAAAAGTCGCATATATTGCAGTCTTCCTTTTTTCAATGAAAATGGCTACGGCACAAGGTTTTGATTGGCAGCATTCATCGCGAATGCCGACCGGTCAGCCGGATTTGTTTTTGGGCATTACTTTTTCCGGCGGATTTATCGACAACCTTGCCGATTTGGGATTGTTCGAAGAATACCTTTGCACAAGGCTTAAAAGCGGCAACGGCACGGAACTTAACGCAGGAATTATTTCCGAATTATGGTTCGACGATGGCATTTCACTGTCATTAGCGGCAAAGTATTCAAGTGTTTTATCTACGATGAAGCAGCAAAACTCTTATCCAATGGTTGATGAATATCTTGTTACTGAATATGTGCTTGAATCATCGCTGAAATTACTTGAGTTTGATTTCAGGATTAAAAAAACAATTGCCGAAACGCATTTGTTTATCAGCGCCGGCTTTAATACCGGCATATTACTATCAAACGGCAATGATTTTAAGGAAAAAGTTGTTTCGCCTGCAAATTGGCCCTTGCTCGAAAGGAACTTATTCAATGGCTCTATATCGGAATATTCTCCGGTTAGTGCTTCAGCGGTAGTATGTGTGGGCTGGGACTTGAATTTGGGCTTGGATACATATACTACTGTATCTTTCGAGGCGGCTTACGATTTAAATTCATTGGTAAAAACAGATGATTGGAAGCGGTGGACTTTTGGACTCAAGGTTAACCTGCTTCGCGGTATCTATACTGGTTTGTTCGATTGATTTATAGAATTACAACGAACTCTCCTTTAATCGAGCTGCGGCTTGCAAGCGATTCGAAGCATTCGCGGGCAGTGCCCCTTAAAAATTCTTCATTTATTTTGGTCAATTCTCTTGCAATACATATTTGCCTTTCGGGTGAGCTGTGTTCGATGATTTCTTCGAGCAATTTTAGTATTCTGTTTGGCGATTCGTAAATAATGACGGTCATTTCAGCTGCCAGAGCCTTTTCGATAAACGTATGCCTGCCTTTCTTTTGAGGCGGGAAACCCCAAAACGCAAATCGGTTGACAGCCATTCCGCTTGCAACTAAAGCAGCGAGAAACGCTGATGCTCCCGGTATAGGCACTACGTCGATACCGGCTTCTATGGCTCGATTGACTACTCTATAGCCTGGGTCGGAAACTGCCGGAGTGCCTGCATCGCTAACGAGAGCTACGGATTTTCCAGATTTGAGTGATTCGACAAGGTAATCGGCTCTTGCCGTTTCGTTATGGTCGTGGTAGCTTACGAGGCGTTTTGAGTGTATTTCGAGTTTTTTTAGCAACATGCCGGTATGGCGAGTGTCTTCGCAGGCAATCAAGTCTGCTTCAGTTAAAACACGGATAGCCCTTAACGTAATATCTTCCATATTGCCTATAGGCGTTGATACAAGATATAAAGCAGCAGCGAGGCTCTTTTGGTTATTTTCTATCATAGTTCTATTATAAAGAATAACAAAATAATTCTAATTACGCTTATGTTTTTTATAATTCACATTTTTTACATTTGAAAGGTGGCAAATGCCACCTAATCAAATAATGTTTTCGAATTGTTTAAAATATTTTTCAAAAATGACAACCTATGGAGCGGGCATGGCCCATATTTTTTAATCGCTTCAACATGACTGCGAACGCCATAGCCCTTGTGCTTCTCGAATCCGTATTCGGGGTAAAGTGTCGCTGCGATTTCGGTCATCCATCGGTCCCTGCTCACTTTGGCGATAATCGATGCAGCAGAAATTTGCGGTACTTTGCTGTCGCCCTTGACAATTGTTGCAAAAGGTATGCCGAAACCATTAAAGTAGTTGCCGTCCACAAACAAGCCGTCTGGCTTTGGGTCTAATGCTTCGACGGCTTGCCGCATTGCGAGCATTGTTGCCTGCAATATGTTGATTTTATCGATTTCTATGTTTGAAACAGAGGATAGACCGTAACTGACTCCCTTTTCAATTATTTCGATAAAGATGCTTTCGCGTTTTTGATGAGAAAGTTGTTTTGAATCTTTGACTCCGAATGAAATTAACAGCTCTTCATCAGCAATGACCGATGCCGCAAACACAGGACCAGCCAATGCGCCTCGTCCGGCTTCGTCGATACCTGCCGGAATTTCGCATAAATTTCGAATATATTGGTAATCGGTTTTATTCAACTTTGCCTGTTAAAATCTCAATACTAACTTCTAATTTAATTAAATATGCGAAAAACAAAAAATTCAATTTATCGATTTTGTATTTGATTTGAAATTCTGTTTCTTAGCAATATTTGGCGTTTCGGTTAAGTCTT
>CAYLSY010000086.1:0-8784 GCA_964386275.1 uncultured Hyphomicrobiales bacterium | reverse complement strand
CATGCGGATTGGGCATATTAAATGGGCTAAAGGTAATTAAACAATAATATTTAATAAACGTCAATAACTTATAGTATCCACAGAACTGAAAAACATGATTATTAACAATTATTTTTTATTAACATAGTGTTAATGCGTTTTTTTTCAGGACGCTTTTTACGAATTCTATTGATACCGAATGGATAATGACGCTACGAAAAGCAGCGGCTTGCTGCCACGCTTGGGTTTATTTATTACAGTAACCATTGTTATCGGAGCAATAATAGGTTCCGGAATTTTTAAAAAGCCGGCTCTCATGGCAGGACAAGTCGGCTCCCCCGAAATACTGCTTGCGTTGTGGGTGGTGGCAGGCATAATAACACTGTTCGGCGCTTTGACCAATGCAGAAATTGCCGGACTTTTGCCACGAACCGGAGGGCAATACATCTATTTTCAAGAAATGTATGGCAAGTTCTTCGGTTTTCTTTACGGTTGGTCGATATTTGCAGTAATTCAAACAGGCTCAATCGCATCAATAGCCTATGTTTTTGGCGATTACTCCACTTACTTTTTTAGTTTGCCGAACTTCTCGACCGAAATTGAATATGCCAGCCGAATTGACATTCCCTTTATAGGCTCAATTTTTCCGTTAAAAGATATCGGGGTCAAACTTGTTACCATTGCCTTGATTACGTTTCTATCGACGGTAAATTATATAGGGGTTCGGCTTGGGGGCAGCTTGACAAGCGTATTTACGGTTCTAAAGCTGGTTGCGATAGCAACCTTGATAACCATCGGTTTTTTATTCGGCAACGGCTCGCTTAGTAATTATTCAGCAGATATTCCGAATTTTGCGCCAACCGGCGGAATGCTTTTCGTCGGTATTATTGGAGCGCTATCCGGGGCATTTTGGGCTTATGACGGCTGGAACAACATTACTTATATTGCCGGCGAAGTCCGCAAACCGCAAAAGAACATACCATTGGCGTTGATAATCGGCTCGATTTCGGTCATGTTTATTTATATATTAATTAATTTAGCTTACTTATATGTATTACCCATAGAAGTCATGGCTGGCTCGAAACTCGTTGCCACAGACGTTGCCAGCAAAGGAATCGGCAGCTATGGCGCAGCTTTTATCAATGCTGCTGTAATGATTTCGACGTTCGGCACTGCCAGCGGTACTATTATGGTTTCTGCACGGGTTTATTTCGCGATGTCACGGGACAACATTTTTTTCCCGGGACTTGGGAAAGTGCATCGTGTATTCCATACACCTGCAAATGCGTTAATCGTTCAGTGTATTTGGGCAAATCTGCTGGTTTTGAGCGGTACTTTCGATATGCTGACCGATATGTTGATTTTTGTAAGTTGGATATTTTATGCCTTCGGCGCTTATGGCGTATTTGTTCTTAGAAAAAAGTATCCCGATGCGGAAAGGCCTTATAAAGTAATTGGTTATCCTGTGGTGCCGTGGATTTTTATAATATTTGCCGCTATATACGTCATATTTACCATGTATTCCGATATAGTAAATTATTATGAAGGAAAAGAATTTTTAATAAAATCGCTATTTGGAATTTTTCTTGTTGCATTAGGTATACCTTTTTACTTATATTTTACTAAAAGAATAAAACCGAAAGAAAAAACAATATAATTTCTCAATTAAATTTCCGCTCATCCGAATATTTATAGATAAATACTAACATTGCGAGGTTTAAATGCCAACATCAATATTAACATTGCACCCACAGACACCTGAACTTCGAAAAATCAGCAAGGTCGTCGACGCCTTAAAAGATGGAGCTATAATACTATATCCGACCGACACCGGCTTTACCCTAGGTTGCGCATTATCCAACAAGGAAGGAATTCAACGAATCCGCGCTATTCGCCGGATGCCCGAAGGCAAAGCTATGACTTTCCTTTGCCCGTCTCTTTCGAACGTATCGGAATTCGCCAAGGTTAGCAATACCGCATACAGAACTATTAAAGCATTGATTCCCGGTCCGTTTACTTTTATTTTGCCAGCATCGAAGCTCGTTCCAAAATTTGCCCAAGACCCCAAACGCCGCACATCCGGCATTCGTGTTCCCGAAAACACCCTATCGCAGTTGCTTTTGAAAGATTTGGATGCACCGCTTATTTCAATCAGCGCAAAAGCGCCAGACGGCAGCATTTTTGCCGACCCCGAAGATACCGTCCGGGCGTTTGCAAGCCAAGTGGATATTGCGGTTCGGAGCGATGAATACGAATTTCTCGGTGAATCAACCGTTATTGATATGACTACGGACGAATTCGTCATTGCCCGCGAAGGAGCCGGTTACTCGCGAGTAGCAAACTTACTTGGAGTTGAAGGAGAAGTAGAATGATGTATGAATCGCTCGCCGGGAAAAAAATAATACTCGGTATCACAGGTTCAATTGCTGCATTCAAATCTCCAATGCTAATTAGGGAGTTACTACGCAACGGCTGTGAAGTTCGCGTCGTTATGACGACTGCCGCAACGGAATTTGTCAGTCCAATGTTGTTGGCAAATTTAACTAGGCATCCTGTTTCAATTGAAATGTTCGATGAAAAAGCTCAATCCGGCGGCGCATGGCATATTGAATTGGCGCATTGGTGCGACGCAATGGCGATTGTGCCGTGTTCGGCGGCAACAATGTCGAAACTGGCAACGGGACTATGCGATAACGCATTGGTTACCGTTGCTGTAGCGTTGCCACCAGACAAGGTGTTTATCGTCGCTCCGGCAATGGATTCCACAATGTGGTTGCATCCTGCGACACAGCGCAACTTAGAAACCATCAAAGCTGACGGCGCCAATATTATAATGCCGGTCGAAGGTGAACTTGCCAGCGGTTTGCGCGGCCCGGGGCGTTTGCCCGAAGTAGAGCAGTTAATCGATGAAATTGCCGGTTTAATAAAAAAAAAAGCCTGAGTAGGGTACAAACATTTCATCAAGAAGGCAATTTTGGCACAAACGGAGAATATCAAGCGAAACTGCGCGCAGTATTGGAACAACCGCTCGAATCGCTTACGGAATCAATTGAAAAAGATAAATGGAATGCCGAATTTGAGCTGCAGAATTTAAAAAAAATAAATTCACTTTCATCGCTCGAAGGCAAGAAAATTCTAATTACGGCGGGACCGACATATGAGAGATTGGATGATGTCCGTTTCATCGGCAACTTTTCGAGCGGACGAATGGGGTTTGCCCTCGCTGCCGAAGCCGCTAAAGCTGGCGCTGAAGTTACTTTGATTGCTGGTCCCGTTTCGCTTGAAACACCGGATGGAGTCAAACGTATCGATGTCGAATCCGCAGCGCAGATGTTTAAAGAGGCTACACAGCTATTCCCGCATTGCGATATTGCCATACTTGCCGCCGCAGTAGCCGATTACCGTCCAAAAACCAAATTCGAAGGGAAAATCAAGAAACTTGCAACCGGAACTGAATTGTCAGTCGAACTCGAATCCACAGAAGATATTCTTGCCACATTAGGTAAATCGAAGTCCGATAAGCAATTGCTTATCGGTTTTGCCTTGGAAAGCGCCAACGAAATCGAAAACGCCCGCAAAAAGCTCTTTTCCAAAAATTGCGACATGATTGTGCTGAACTATGCCAACCGCGAAGGCAGCGGTTTTTCGGGCGAGGACAATACTATTGTTATTCTCGGTAAGGATGGATATTTGAAAGAATACCCTAGAATGTCGAAAAAGGAGTGCGCAAGGGTGATTTTAAATATAGCTTCAGACAAATTAATCACCTAAATCTCAAGCTTTTAACCGGCGAAATCCTCACCGCAATCAGCGACGGCACCAGTGCCGCCAAAAATGAGCAAAATATCGAAGCCGACAATACCAAAACGAAGTGCCATGCCGACATATCGACCGGCAGCGCATCGAGGAAATAAATATCGCTGTTCAAACTGATGATTTTAAAAGCATTTTGAGTAAAACCGAAAAGGAAACCCAACAAACAACCCGTTACCGCTCCTGCCGTACCTATTGCCACGCCTTGAGTTACGAACAATGCCAATATGCCGCGGTTTTTCATGCCGAGCGAACGCAAAATGCCGATTGAGCGCGTCTTTTCGACAATTGTAACGAGTAATATTGTTATGATGTTGAATACCGCCACAATCGAAATCAAGCCCAAAACAATCGGTATCGGCGCTTTCTGAAGGTCAATCCATGCAAACATCGAGCTGTGCAGCTCGAAGACGTTCAAAGCGTAATACGGAAAACCGACTGTTTCTTCGATAATAGGAGTCAAGCGTTTTACATCCGCTATATCCTTTAAATCGATTTCCAAATTAGTTGCCTTGTTTTCGCCATAATGCAAAAAGGCGGCAGCAGCGGCGAGCGGCGTGTAGATAACATATTCATCGTATTTATGAAAACCCGTTTTGTATATGCCAATAACGGTGAACTTTTCGATTTGAGGAAAGAAATCAACATCGGATATAGTATCCGTAGCAGCCATAAGCAATACTTTATCACCAACCTTGGCTTTCAGCTTGTGCGCAAGTTTTTCGCCGATAACGAGTTCCTTGGCAGTAGCCGATGCAAAGGAAAACGTTCCTTCTTTGAGCGATGGTTTGATTTTCTTCGCTCCGTTCACTTCGTCAATACCCTTGAGCAGTACTCCATCAACGTTTTCGCTGTTTTTAAGCATACACTCGCGTTGTAATACAGGCTGTACATCCGCAACTTTGGGCTCTTCGGCTTTGATGCGGGCGATTACTTGTTTATAATCGGCAATCGGTTGCTTGGTCATCGAAAAAATTTGTATATGTGATGTGAATTTCTCGGCATTTCGCGTTAATTCGGTCTGGTAGCCGTCCAACACCGAAAGAGATACAATCAGCGCCAACGAGCCGAGCATTACACTTAAGAAAGCCACGATGCGTGCGAAACTTAAAAAGCCCCGGCGTCCGGAGCTTGAGAGCTTATGCGAAAGAAATATAAAAAAATTTAAATTCATTACTTTTTGGGTTTAACTTTGCCCGAGCCGCTAACGCTGGTGTGGTAGTTCGAGGGCGAACCTTTGTAAAGAACGTCGCCGCTGCCGGTAATATAAACATATAAGTCGTCGTTAGCCATAACGCTGCAATCGCCCGAACCGCTGATTTCCACTTTAACCGAAGACGCTTCGAGCGATTCGCAATATGCGTCGCCGCTGCCGGCTATTTCAATGTAAATCTTCTCGGTTACGCCCGATAAACTCATATTGCCCGAACCGAATATTTCTCCTTTGATATTTTTCGCTTTTAATTCAGGAATTGAAATGTCGCCGCTGCCGGCAATTGTAAGAATCAGATGGTCAGTGTTAATCGGAGTTTTGGCTTTCATACAGCCGGAACCTTCGATTTTGAAGCCATTGAATTCTTTCATGGTTAGGTAAACGTTGAACTTTGTTGGGCAAACCGGACAATCGGTGTCAATATAAAGAATATCACCATCGAGTCGCGGTCGAACCAATGGAATAATATTGTCGTCGGTCTCAATCAGCAGGCTATCCGTATCGCCTTGTGAAATAAAGACATTGCCGTTGCCTTCGACTACAACTTTCCGAAAACCAGAGAAATCCATTTTTCGGTTAATTATATTTTTCGAGCCTTGTTCGCAGTAAAAATTATGCATGCAGGCTTGCAAAAAAACGACAGAGAATAGAGTTGCAACAACCGAAATATGTAAGATTCTATTTTTCATGGGAATAGACCGATTATAAATATATTCAGTATAAAAATGATACGAATTCATAACAATTTTGTTACCAAAAATAATAAATTTAGGAATAAACGAAAAAATAATTAAATTAGCAGCTAATTTCAACCGTCTATATAGCGGTAATATATTTATTAAAAAATTTTGGGCTTGATATGAAAAAAATCGGCATACTATCTGGAATGGAAAATTCTTTTCCTGCTGCAGTAATCAATTGCATCAACAGCAGAGGCTCAAAGGGAGTTTTTGCTGAGATGATGAATGTCGATGCGCTACGTTTGGATTCGAAAAATGAATATAATGTTATATTCGACAGAATTTCGAACGAAGTGCCGTTCTACCGTTCAATGCTGCGTCAAGCATCGCTAAACGGCGTTACCGTTGTTAACAACCCTTTTCGAAGCTATGCGGCTGATAATTTCTTTTCTACAAATCTTGCCCAAAGGACTGGGCTTGAAGTGCCGCGTACTGCGTTGTTGCCAAGCAAGGAGCATCCTGCAGGCACAAGTTCGGACACTTTCCGTAATCTCGTTTTTCCGCTAAGTTGGGATGAAATTTTTGAATATATCGGTTTTCCGGCATATATCAAACCTAATAATGAATCGCCCCTGATAAGTTCTTACAAAGTATACAATCCATCGGAATTCTTTGCCGCTTATGATTTTACTGGCAACAACACCATGATTTTGCAGCAGAGTATTGAATACGAGGAATATTACCGCTGCTATGCAATTGGCTCGAAACACGTTAGAATTATCAGCTACGACCCGTTCAAACCGCTGCACTTACGCTTCAACTCAAAAGATAAAAAAATTCAGCCCAAGCTCGAAAAACAACTCGTTAAATCGACTGTGGCTCTTTGCAAAGCATTAGGATTGGACTTTAACTGCGTAGAATTTGCAGTTTCAGACGGTGTTGCATATGCTACCGAATCATTCAATGTAGCGCCTATTATTGAAGAAAGCTTTTTCAATGAAGATGATTTCGCTTGGCTGGTCGAAACGACGGCAAATTATTTAATTGATTTAGCCAATAAAAAGAATCCCGAACCGGGTTACTTGCATAGCAAAGAGCTGACAAAGGATGCAAGTCCGAAACAAAAAACTATCCGCAAAAGGACAACAAAAATAGTCAATACGAACAATGAGTTAAGCGGAGATTAGGATTTATTTGCAAAAAGGTAAGAAAAATATATTACTTAGGATTGCTGGTTTTGTCAAACCGTTTGCCGGATTGTTCGTCTTATGTCTGGTTTTGAACTCTTTCTTTTCAATATTCAGCGCAATATCGGTTGCCACCATTAAGCCGGTCTTTCAGTTCTTATTTGATACCGGCACAAACGCCGAAGTGGCTGCAGCATCGCAAATCAGCTTTCTCGATTCGCTTAAAAACAACTTCTACAGCGCATTAACAAGCCTTGTAGTAAATCCGTCGGATAAATCCGCCTCTTTGATTAATCTCGGATTGTTTATCGTTGTCATATTTTTGCTTAAAAACACATTTAAGTATTTTGCATCGGTTGCGACTGTTACGTTCGAGGAAGGCATCGTTAAATCGATTCGCGATACTGTCTTCAGGAAAATGACATCGCTATCAATCGATTTTTTTGTAAAACGCAAGGAAGGAACGCTTATTTCGGTTATCACAAACGATATAACGGCAATGAGCAGCTATTCCATTTCGTCAATTTCGACAATTTTGAGGGAATTGATTCAAGTTATAATATTCGTTTTTCTTTTAATAGCAGTTTCGCCTTATCTGACTTTAATTGCGTTCAGCACAAGCATAGTCAGTGTTCTAATTCTAAAATTTGCAATGAAGTTCCTTCGGCGCTACGCATCCCGGATGCAGGCTGCAATGGCGGATTTTACTTCGGCGCTGCAGGAAACAATCGCTGGAATTCGTATTGTCAAAGGCTATAATGCCGAAAAGAAGGCGAACAAACGCTTTACAGACCAAACCGCCAAATATGTCCGATCTTCAATCAAGCATCAGAAAATAATCACATTGATACCATCGTTCAATGAAATAATGGCAATCGTTGCTTTGTGCGTGGTATTGCTTGTCGGCGGTTCACAAGTGCTATCGGGCGAAATGAAAGCAGACGACTTGATGCTGTTCTTGTTTTCACTTTTCGCTTCTATGTCGCCGATATTAACGGTTTTCAATAGCATTTCGCAGTTTCAACGCGGAATAGTCGCCGCCGAGCGGATATTCGACGTAATCGACCAGCAGCCGAAGATTGTTGAAGGCAGCAAATCAATTAACGGCTTCGAAAATTCAATTGAATTCAAGAACGTCAGCTTTGCTTACGGCGAAACGGAAGTCCTGAAGAACATTAATTTAAAAATCGATAAAGCGAAGAAAATTGCATTTGTCGGCGCAAGCGGCAGCGGAAAATCAACCATGCTTGACCTGTTAATCCGATTTTATGACCCTACGAAAGGTGAAATATTGATTGACGGCATGGACATTCGCAGCTTAAACGAGAAATCTTATAGAAGCTTATTCGGAATTGTGTCGCAAGAAACTATTTTGTTCAACGACACAATAGCCAGCAACATTGCTTTCGGCAAGGAAGATGCCACATCGGGCGAAGCGCTCGAAGCTGCAAAAGTCGCTAATGCCTATAATTTCATCACAAACATGCCCGAAGGAATTGATACTTACGTTGGCGACCGCGGCGTGATTCTCTCCGGCGGCGAACGTCAGCGTATTTCGATAGCACGCGCTTTAATTCGAAATCCACTGATTCTTGTTTTCGACGAAGCGACATCATCGCTCGATTCCGAGTCCGAAAAGATTGTGCAGGAGGCGATATACAATTCTCTGCAAGATAGAACAGCTATTATTGTTGCTCATCGTTTGGCTACGATAATTAATTGTGATGAAATTTATGTTTTCGATTGTGGCGAGATTGTCGAAAGCGGCTCCCACGAAGAACTTCTAATGAAAAACGGAATTTATAAAAAATTATTTGATATACAGTTCAACGGCAAAGATGTTTCTTGACAAAAATCAAAATTATTCCTATTATAAAGAATAATTAAATTATTTCATTTTTCTTTAATATAG
>CAYLSY010000085.1:0-8798 GCA_964386275.1 uncultured Hyphomicrobiales bacterium | reverse complement strand
CTTGACGAGAAATTATTTCAACAAGAATTTTACCTTATTTTCGTTTTTACACACACAATTTATTATATTTTTCTGTTCAAGATGCAAAGGAGTAAAGTCAATGAACAAGAAATCAGCGGCAAAAATTGGAATTGCTTTTTCTGGCTTATTGGTTGTTGCAATTTTGATTTTCGGAGGTGGCTTTAATTATATATTTGGACTGCTCGGCAATCCGAGCATCGGCGCAAAAACGCCTCCAGTCAAGGCAAACGAATATGTAAAAGCTGCAAACGACGCAATGATAGCCGTAAGCGAAGCCGTAGTAAAATCTGTCGTTAGTATCAATGTCGAAATCGAGGTAAAAAATTCAAACAGCATGATGCAGGACCCGTTTTTCAAGCAATACTTCGAATTCTTCGGACAACCCATGCCCGACCAAAACGAAACTCAAAAATCCGAGGCAAACGGCTCTGGGGTTATCATCAGCGACGACGGATATATCGTAACCAATAACCATGTTGTCGATAATGCAGTCTCAATCAAAGTTACGACAAGCGATAAAAAAACATATAAAGCAAAGCTTATTGGCAAAGACCCCCATACAGACTTGGCAGTAATTAAAATAGATGCAGAAAAATTGAATCCTGCGCATTTCGCTTCAATAAACGATGTTCGTGTAGGCGAAATCGCAATTGCCGTCGGCAATCCATTCGGACTAAATTCAACAGTAACGTCTGGTATTGTTAGCGCTATTGGTCGTGGCGGTTTGGGGCTACCTAACAATAAGGACGGCTTTGGAGTAGAGTATTTCATACAAACCGATGCGGCAATCAATCCGGGCAACAGCGGCGGCGGACTATTCAACTACGAAGGCAGCCTTATCGGCATCAACAGCGCAATCGCAACCCGCACCGGCACATATAACGGCTATGGATTTGCGATTCCGGTCGATTTGGTTCAATCCGTAGTCCTCGATTTAATCGACGATGGCAAGGTCGACCGCGGCTATATCGGCGTTCAAATCCAAACCGTCGATGAAACCATTGCCAAATCTGTAGATTTGGACGAGGTAAAGGGGGCGCTGGTAAGAAAAGTCATTAAAGGCAAGGCCGCGGATAAAGCCGGAATCGAAATAGGCGACGTTATTTTGGAAGTTGACGGAAAAAGCGTTTCATCGTCGAATGAATTGCAGAGCATTATCGTTACAAAACGCGCTGGCGACGATGTCAATATTACTTTATGGCGTGATGGCAAAACTATTCATAAAAACGTTCGGCTCGAGCCTATGGACGAAGATAACTCAAACGCAGGCGATACCGAAGCAGGCGACGACAACGCATACTTCGATTTCGATAAACTCGGCTTTTCCGTCGAAGCGTTGACTAGCAAACAGATGGATGACCTCGATTTATCAGGTGGAGCCTATATTACGAAGGTTAAACGCTACAGCGTTGCCGAGCGCAGTGGCATTACCGCCGGCGGAGCTATAATTAAAGCCGGACGTGAGCGCATTTCATCGCCTTCGGATTTAAAGAAAATCATCAAATCGATGAAGGCGGGCGACGCCGTCATGCTCCAAATAAAATATAAAAACGAAACAAGGCTTGTGGCGCTCGAAATTCCAGATTAGAAGCAATATTTTCAATTAATATCGATACTATAATTTAATCATCATCCTAGGGCAACGTTTTCGTTAACGTTTGCCCTTGATTATTTTTTAATATATGAAGAAATTCGAATTAGTATCTTCGTACAAACCTTCGGGCGACCAGCCGAATGCCATACGCGAGCTGACCGAAGGCGTTCTCCGCGGCGACAAATACCAAACGCTGCTCGGAGTAACGGGTTCTGGCAAGACTTTTACCATTTCGAACGTTATAGAGCAAGTTCAAAAGCCGACATTGATTATCTCGCCGAATAAAACACTTGCGGCGCAGCTTTTCAGCGAACTGAAGGCTTTTTTCCCGCACAACGCTGTCGAATACTTCATATCATATTACGACTATTATCAGCCCGAAGCCTATATCCCGAGTTCGGATACTTATATCGAAAAGGATTTCTCGATTAATGACGAAATCGACCGCCTGAGGCTGCGCGCCACAAGTTCGCTAGTCGAAGAGCGCCGAGACGTGATTATCGTTGCATCTGTCAGCTGTATTTACTCTATCGGACGCAAGCAGGATTACCTCGAACACTTGCTGCCGCTATCGATTGGCAAGCAAATATCGCGTCAGTCCTTGCTTTACCGGCTATCGGACTTGCATTACACTCGAAATGATATTGAATTTGCGCGCGGCTCGTTCCGCGTCCGAGGAGACGTCATCGATATATTTCCTGCATACGAGACTCAGACTGCTGTTCGGGTAGAAATGTTCGGCGACGAAATCGAGCGATTACGATTAATTGATTCCCTTACCGGCAAAGTCGTCTCCGATATGGAATACACGACGATTTTTCCGGCTAAGCTCTTCGTAACAAGCGAAACACAGCTTATGCGCGCTATTTCGGATATTCGCGACGAGTTATATATCAGGTTAAAAGAATTGCGGGAAAACGGCAAGCTGCTCGAAGCCCAAAGGCTCGAACAACGCACGATTTACGACATCGAAATGATGAAGGAAATCGGTTATTGCTCCGGCATTGAAAACTATTCGATGCATATTTCCGGTAGAAAACCCGGCGAGCGTCCAAGCTGCCTTTTGGATTTTTTCCCCGAAGATTTTCTGCTTGTAATCGACGAAAGCCATGTTACCGTTCCACAGATTAGGGCGATGTATGCAGGCGACCGCTCGCGGAAAACGACTTTAGTTGAACATGGCTTCCGGCTGCCTTCGGCGCTCGAGAATCGTCCGTTGCAATTCGACGAATTTGAATCATTAACGCCCCAAACGATTTATGTAAGCGCAACTCCGGGCGATTATGAATTAGAAAAATGCGAAGGTGTCGTTGTCGAGCAGGTGATTCGACCGACGGGTTTGCTTGACCCGGAAATAAGCGTTCGACCGGTAAAAAATCAAATCGACGACTTGATTGCCGAAATCCGAAAACGCAATACCCGCGGCGAACGTGTGCTGGTAACGACGCTCACAAAGCGCATGAGCGAGGATTTGGCGGATTATCTGCATAATCTGAATATTAGAGTAGCTTATATACACTCCGATATCGATGCGCTCGAAAGGGTTACTATTATACGTAATTTAAGGCTCGGCGAAAGCGATGTGCTGGTGGGGGTCAATCTTTTACGCGAAGGCTTGGATTTGCCGGAAGTCTCGCTCGTTGCCATTCTCGATGCCGACAAGGAAGGTTTTCTACGCAGCAGTCGCTCTTTGCTTCAAACCGCAGGACGAACGGCGCGAAATGCCGAAGGGCTCGTCATTCTTTATGCCGATACCATTACTAAGTCGATGCAGCATTTAATCGACGAAACAAACCGCCGCCGCGCATTGCAAATTCAATACAACAAAGAGCATAACATCAATCCGGTTACGGTTTATAAATCGCTCGAAGAAATCCTGAGTTCGACATCTGTCGCCGATATTCAGTCCGAGCGCGCCGCAAGGCTCGACCAAATCGAGACGAAAAAGCTGCGAAAAGCCGCCGAGCCACTTATTGCGAATTTGACAGAAGAGCAACGGCAACAAATTATTGAGGATTTATTCATCGAAATGAAGCGCGCCGCAAGGGATTTGGATTTCGAACGCGCTGCCGAGCTTCGTGACGAAATCCGCAGGCTCGAAGCCGTTAATTTGAAGCCGGAGAAAATGAAAGGCAAAAAAAAGAGGTAATATCATTTCCTTAATAAAATGTGTCCTTGAGATACTATTTTGCCCGAAATACCGGCTTATTCGGATTCTTCGCTACTATCAGATTGATAAGTTTATTATTAGAAACCTCTGGAAAAAAGGGATTTTCCCGATAAAAGTCATTCAGAGCGAAGCGATGAATCCAGTATTGGACCGGAAGATGGATTCTTTGCTTCACTTCGTTCCGCTCTGAATGAGACTTTTTCAGAGCATTCAATTTATAATAGAGACCTAAAAAAAATAAACAAAAATGATGTTGTCATGCTGAACTTGTTTTCGGGCATCAATCCTTCAAAGTGTGTGCCAACCAGCAAGATGGATTCCGGGTCAAGCCCGGAATGACACATTTGTTGAATATTTCAGAAGTTACTAATAGTTTTTCAGAAGTCCTATTAAAATTTTTATTATACACTTGCGACAAGTTTTTCGATTATCTGATTTGGGCTGATATTATCGGCTTCGGCGCTGAAGCTTGTAACGATGCGATGACGAAGCACTGGCACGGCGACAGCTTTCACGTCGTCAATGTCCGGCGTGAATTTGCCAAGCAACGCTGCGCGCGATTTTGCGCCTAATATCAGGTATTGCGAAGCGCGTGGACCTGCTCCCCAGCTAATCCAATCCTTGATGAACTGCTGTGCGCCGTTTGTCGGACGGGTAGCGCTTGCCAGCTTGACCGCAAACGACACGACATTGTCCGAAACAGGCACGCGGCGGATTAAATCTTGGAAAAACAGCAATTCCTTGGCAGAGATAACCTTGTCGACAACCGGAACGTTTTCCGTTGTGGTCGATTTCACAATTTCGATTTCCTCTTGGGTCGACGGATAATCCAACCAAATGTTGAACATGAAGCGGTCGAGTTGTGCTTCGGGCAGCGGGTATGTGCCTTCCTGCTCAATTGGGTTTTGAGTCGCCAGAACGAAAAACGGCTCTTCGAGCGTGTAAGTAGTGCCAGCGGCTGTAACTTCATGCTCCTGCATTGCTTCGAGCAGCGCCGATTGAGTCTTCGGCGGTGTGCGGTTGATTTCGTCGGCAAGTATGATGTTCGAAAAAATCGGTCCTTTGACGAAACGGAAGTGCTTTTGACCGGTCGATACGTTTTCCTCGATAACTTCGTTACCTGTGATGTCGCCGGGCATAAGGTCGGGAGTAAATTGAATGCGGCTGTACTTCAAATCGACGGCTTGAGATAATGTGCGTATTAGCAATGTCTTTGCCAAACCCGGAACGCCGATTAGCAGACAATGTCCCTTTGCAAATAATGAAATAAGCAGTTCATTAATAATATCATGCTGGCCTATGATGACTTTTCCGATTTCTTTACGGATTGTTTCAATTGCTTTTGCCAATTGTTCGATACTTTTCAGGTCGTCGCCTTTGTTCAAGGTTGTCGTTTGTGGATTGCTCATGTATTGTAATAAAAATTGTTGTGAAAAATGTCTATCCTTTTAAAGTAATGACGAAATGAAGCTGTATTAATTGATTATTTTTGATTTTTTTTATATTTGCAAATTGATTGTCTGATAATATAGTTTTAACCTATTTTTTTCAATTATTATTGTGATTAATCCAATGCCGGCGAAGCTCAAAAACATTATCACGTTAGCATTATTCGTAATTGCATTTTCATGGCTATTATCTGCATGCTCAAGCGAAGAAAACCTGCTCAACAGCAATGATGGGCAGTTTAGATTGCTGTTTCTCGACAATACTGCAATTGACAACCTCAAATTGATTAAGCTTCCTGAAGGCAATTTGGTTTATGACGACTTACTATCGTTGTTGGCGTCAATTCATGTAGCAGATTCCATTACAAAAATTAAATACAATCAATACAAGTTATACTTATTGGCGCCGAAGTCCCATAAAATCTATATAATTAATGCGGATTTAAGCCGGGGTTTATCGGTAATCGATTTTAACGATACCGGCGCCGAGCCAACAGATATTTGTTTTCCGAACTCGACCGACGCATATGTTTGCCACGAGAATAATTCAACGGTTTCTTTGGTAGATTTGGAATTTAACCAAATAGCAAGAACTATTCCGGTCGGAGAAAAACCTGCAGCCATAGCTTGTTCCGGCAATTTGATTTTTACTGCTTGCGCTTTATCGAATGCAGTATATGTCATCGAATCGAACACGCATAAAGTCGAAAAAGTAATTCCAACAAAGCCTTACCCGTGTTTAGCTGAAGTATCTGCCGACGGTTCAAAATTAGCGGTCGTTTGCGCCGGAGATAACAAGTTCATAGCTTCTGGAACCCCAACAGAAGCCTATTACCAGCTTTACGACGTTGCGACTCAATCACTTGTTAACGAAAGAATGCTAGGCACATCCCAAACAATGGCTTTAGAGCAGTTCCCCAACGGAATAGCCGTTTCGCCAAGAAATTGGGCATTTATTTCGACTAGCACACATTTGTTTCGTATCGATGTTACGGGCGCAAATTATATAAGCATTGCAGGCAAAGGCGAATACTACAATCCGTATTACAACGTTTGGCGAGATGAAATCATGGTTTTAAAATCAAGCGCCAGCGGAACATCAATTATTTCGGCTGACCCGTCGAACGGTTCAAAACTATTCGAGTCCTTAATTAATTCAAAAATTATAACAGGTTTTCCAATAAAATAATTTCTATACCTACCGAAAAAGAAAAAAGAAATAATTTGAAATATTTAAGTGAATTTTATTCACATAATTTATACTTAAAAAGTGGCAATCGCCATATCATTTATACCTTCTAAGAATTTCAATTTGCACTGTCCGCGACAGGAAACGCTCTGCTGCAGTAGCATACGATGTAATTCCCGGAGGATATTTCATCGAAGCGACGCCGGTTACAGATAAAATATTCGCATCGGGGTAATTCTCGCGAATCAGTTTGGCTGTATTGTTTGCGCGGTTTTCGCTCAAAGTCTTGTTCAGTTCCGGCGAACCGATGATGTCGGTGTAGCCAGTGATGCGGATTCTGGCATCGGAATCGATTCCCTTTAGCTCTTTGATAATATCTGATTTCGCTTTATCGGGTATAACGTCGCTTTTCACGCTGAATAATATTAACGAAAACCGCTGTATTTCGTATTCTGCGGTGTCTTTAATTACTTTTATATCTTTCGTGGCGATTGCTTCGTTGCCTTCGCTATCTGTGATTTTAATAATTGCTTTCAACGGCTGGCTTCCATTAAGCTCTTCTGCGGCTTTTCTATCGATAGCCATTGATTGGCTCGGAGGCAAGCCTTTTCCTGTTTTATGAATGAACTCATTGTTGCCTTGAGCGATGCTGATTTCGTAAGCAGCTACGCCGGTTTTGGTTGCCGAAGATGCCTTACTGAAGTCGTAGTTAATACTTTGTGGCGTGAAGTCAGTGATTTCAAGGAATTTCCGACGGACAATCGGCGCAAGTATTTCCGGTGCATTCGTAGTAATTTCAACACGGCGATTTTCGGCATATCCGCTTTCGCTCTGCGTTATCGTTGGGTCCGAAGGAGTGCAAACGCCATCGCTTTTTAGTATCTTAATTC
The DNA here is from genome assembly GCA_964386275.1 of uncultured Hyphomicrobiales bacterium. GTDB lineage: Bacteria > Bacteroidota > Ignavibacteria > Kapaibacteriales > UBA2268 > CAYLSY01. The sequence continues at coordinate 1,486 of CAYLSY010000085.1, read as the reverse complement.
GCTTTTCATCAATTTTCCAATAATCTATCAAATATTTCTTTACAGCGCTGGCGCGGCTTTCTGCCAAAGCACAATCGGCGTCTTCGGTGGCTTGGTCCGAAAATCCCTTGATTGATATGATTGCTTTTTCGTGCTCTCTCATGCGAGAGCCGATGATATTTAGTAAGTTACGATGGAATGTGAAGGGGTTTGTCTCGAGAGAATCAACGGAAAACTTTTCCGGCTCTATCTTTGTATTATAAAAATTGGAAAATTCGCTGCTGCCGGCTTCGAAAAATATGCGGTTAAGTGTTGGAAATGCCTCTGTTACATACTGAGAACTGATATATATAATATCGACGCTTGATGTAACGTCGGTTTTCGGCGCATATCTTTGAAATAGAGTATCCGTGCGGCTTATGATGTTAGTTGTTAGTATAGTGTCTGCTATGCGGGCGACAGTGGTTTTCGTAGCTTCTTTTCCAATAGAAATATGCTTTTTTTCAACATTGTCGTTGGTTATAATCACAGTGTCGATTTGCCTGATTTCTCGAAATTCCTCGCTCGGCAGCTTTTCTTCGGGCTTCGGCATATAAGTCAACGCAAGCCCAATGCGCAAGTAATTACTTTTCCATTCAAGGCTGCGAACGATATTGGTCATGCCGATGAAGTAAAAAACTTCCGGCGAAATTGTCAACGAGCCGTTTTTATTCATCGGTAAGCCGTAGCTAGCACCGAATATCATACCCGCCAGAACCGTGTTTGCATCAGGTATTTCACCGGAGCGTTTGTTGCGTGTCCGCGTGCCGGTATCGACAAAAATACCGCGATTTGCTGGCTCTTTCAGCTCTTCCTTTTGTTCGAATTCCTTTTGAACAATCATTCCAATATGTCCGCCAATAAAGAATTTCATATCAAAGAACGGATTAAATGAAAGCAGAGGCTCTAAGGCAATGTCCCCAATGCGCGCCACAAGGCTATGCTCCATTGCGCCAGCCGTCAACTTGTCATCGAGCCGTATAAATGTTGTTTCGCGGTTTGTCAAAGTCGTTTTATTGAAACCGTAAGCAAGACGGAGTCCAAAACCAAGGCTGTATGGCAATGGCATTTCAGTGCCGATGCCAATGCTAAAGCCGGTTCCGTCGCCGCTGCTAAAATGCGGACAGCAGTTCGGTATTCCGGGCAATTGGCTGAAATTAGCATTTTGATTATTAAGTAAATAAGAGCCAAAAATGTAATAACTCGTTGACACAGAATCTTTTGAAGAATTATCTTCCTGAGTTAAACTTAGGCAGTGTCGGCTGGTTAATACAATCAATATTAATACGAATAAACTGAAGTTCTTTTTCACATCAAAATCAATTAAATTTAGTAAAACAACAAAATTACGATTTTTTAATATATGTGATAATATGAAAAATTGAGAACTTTTATTTTATAAAAAAAGATTATGCAAGATAAAAAGCTTTAAACCAGCATTAAAATAAGTTATCTATTATATTTTTAA
>CAYLSY010000084.1:0-8883 GCA_964386275.1 uncultured Hyphomicrobiales bacterium | reverse complement strand
TTATTCATACTTTTAATTTTAACTAAAAATCGATAAATTGCACAATTGTATTAAATAAAAAAGTGGAATTAATGGCGGCTAAATCGAAAAAAGGAGGCATAAACTATCTTGAACTGACACCCTTTGTGAATTATACGCACGAAGTCAGGGAAGACGGTTTTATCAATGTGCTAGTTCCCAAATTTACAAACACATTGCTAAAAAAAACAATTACTCCCCTCCTAAAAAATCCGTTTATTAGAGCTAATCTCGATGAATTCGGCAGCGCAGTCTGGCTGGCAATCGACGGTAAAACCAAAGTTGAAGTAATCGCCGATAGAATGATTGATGCCTTTGGCGAGCGAATTCAGCCGGCATACGAAAGAATAACCTTATTTTTAACACAGTTATATAATGCGGGATTTATAAATTTTTTAGAATTTAAGAAAGGCAAAAACAAATGAACAATGCTTTGAACGGCCTCGAGCCGAAAGCGGTATGGGAAATTTTTGAAGGAATCTGCTCGGTGCCGAGACCCTCGAAAAAAGAAGAAAAAATCATCAAACACATTTTGGAATTTGCTGCTAAACACAATATCGAGGCATTGCAAGACGCTGCCGGCAACGTTGTTTTGCGCAAACCCGCCACTCCGGGAATGGAAAACCGCATGGGAGTGGCATTGCAAGGTCATATCGACATGGTTTGCGAAAAGAACAGCGATGTGGAATTCGATTTCGACAATGACCCAATTCAATGCTATGTTGACGGCGATTGGGTGAAAGCCCGCGGCACGACGTTAGGCGCCGACAACGGTATCGGAGTAGCTATGTCGATGGCTATTCTACAATCCACTGATATACCACATCCACCGCTCGAAGCGCTATTCACTCTTGACGAAGAAACCGGCTTGACCGGCGCTATCAAGTTGGAAACCGGCTTGCTGAGGTCGGATATTTTGGTCAACCTCGATTCAGAAGAAGATGACGCCTTTACTATCGGCTGCGCTGGTGGCATCAATACCTCGGGCAGCTTCAAATATATAGCAGATGCCGTTCCTGCAGGTTACAATCCCTATAAAATATCGATAAAAGGCTTGCGTGGGGGACACTCTGGTATAGAAATCCACGACGGCCGCGCCAATGCCGCAAAGCTGCTCAACCGTATCATTTTCAATTTGAACAAGAATTTCGGCATTCGTCTTTCATCCTTCGTAAGCGGCAACAAACACAACGCAATTCCTCGCGAAGCATTTGCCGAAATAGTGATTGAAGCTGGCAAAGAAGCCGAAATGCTGAAAATGATTGAAAAATGCAACGGCGTTCTGAAAAGCGAATATGAATCGAAAGAGCCGAATTTGCTGCTCTCAGCCGAAAAATGCGATATGCCCGCAAGAATCATGTCCGAAGAAATGCAAAAACGAATTATGCTCTCGTTTTATGCAATGCCTCACGGCGTTATAAGGATGAGTCCCGATATTAAAGGCTTGGTGCAAACATCTACGAACTTTGCCATTATCGAAACCAGAGCCGACGATGTTTACGTGCTGACAAGCCAGCGCAGTTCAGTCGAAACCGAAAAGAAAGACGTAGCCGACATGGTAGCAAGTGTTCTTGCAATTGGCGGCGCCGATGTCGAAATGGGCGATGGCTATCCGGCATGGCAGCCGAACGTGCATTCCCCGATTCTCGGAGTGGCAAAGGATATTTATACGAAATTGAACGGCGTAGCTCCCAATATCGAAGCTATTCATGCCGGTTTGGAATGCGGACTAATCGGCGAAAAGTATCCCGGAATGGATATGCTTTCGTTCGGACCAAATCTAAAGGATGTGCATTCGCCAGACGAGCGCTGCCAAATCTCATCGGTTCAAAAAACTTGGAAACTTTTGCTCGAAATATTGAAGAATATTCCCGTAAAAGCATAATGATAATTTAGTGAAAAGCGTCGTGAAAACGCATGCGTGTTCACGACAACTCCGCAATATGATTGAATCTGAAAGCTATGAAAAAGTCCAAAATTGTGTCATTCCGGGCTTGACCCGGAATCCATCATGCAAGCTGACACTTACTTCGAAGGATGGATGCCCGAAAACAAGTTCAGTATGACGACTTTAAATTAATTACTTTTGCAGAGAATCAATCTATGATTTTTTTAAGGCGGTTCATATCATTTGAACTGCCTTTTTTCATTTCAAATTTTTTCCTTTCTTACCTTTTTTTTATTTTGCTTAATTATTGAAACACTTTTTTTAAACTTTCGGTTAAAGAAATGTTAAGAAGCAGTGAAATTACTTATCAATCAGAATTGATTCGCAAGGGGATACATATATTATCGCTGCTGATTCCTATTGTATATTATCATATTGACACGATTCTTGTCCTAAAGATACTTTTACCACTAACTGCATTATTTCTTTTATTTGACTGGCTAAGCAAGAAAGTTGGAATTGTTCAACATTACATGTTCACATATTTCGGCAGTATTTTGCGCCATCACGAATTAAACGACAAGTTTGCTTTGAACGGCGCTTCATGGGTGATGGTTGCCGCTTGCATTACGATATTGATATTTCCGAAAATAATTGCCATAGCAGCTCTTAGCGTTCTTGTTATTTCGGATGTATCAGCCGCATTATTTGGCAGGCGTTTCGGTAAAATTCCATTTTTCGGCAAGACGCTCGAAGGCTCGACCGCATTCGTTATTACTGGGGTATTAACAATACTATTCATTGGAAATATTGCGGGATTAAGTATCAACTTCTTTATTTCCGGAGCCATAGCCGTTATCATAGCTGCTTTTTGCGAGTTATTTTCCAAGCGGTTTTATTTAGACGACAACTTGTCGATTCCCTTGTCTATTGGCTTTTCCCTGTTAATTGGCAATGCATTGCTTCCTTTTCTCAATTAAACCTTCATACTCATTATTCTTTTCATTTATTTAAAATAATTGATTATCTTGCTTGATTAAATTATTTTTTTTCTATTCTTGTTCGTTTGTGAGCAAGTATGGTGTTAATGCGTATTAAAACATAACCAGAAACTTATGAATATAATCGTTAGCATCCTGCCAGTATTTATTTTCTTATTATTACTAATTTATTTGGATAGTTTTAAATTGGTTAGAATCGGAATAATCGCCATGGCAATAGCTTGGGGCATGCTTTCTGCGGCTGGCGCATTTTTTATAAATACGAATTTGTGCAGCGCTCTATCAATGGATTTTCATACTTATTCAAGATTAATAGCTCCTGCGGTCGAAGAATTGCTCAAGGCAATGTTCATAACATATGTTATTATCAAAGGAAAAGCCGGTTTTATGATTGATGCTTCGATACTTGGTTTCTCGATTGGAGCAGGCTTTTCGTTAATAGAAAACATATTCTATCTGTACAATTTAGGAGAGACCGACATGCTGCTATGGATTATCCGAGGTTTCGGCACGGCGGTCATGCACGCTGGAACGACTGGTTTAATTGCCTTGCTGGCAATGTTATTTTTAAACAAAAAACAGAAAATTAACGCTATGGCGTTTATCCCGGGTATATTAGCCGCTATATTGATTCATGCTTTCTATAATATGTTTTGGTTGCCGCCGCAATTTATGGCGATAATATTTTTTATAGGAGTGCCGCTGCTGTTCATCATTTTGTTCAATCACAGTGAAAATTCGCTTCGCAAGTGGCTGGAAATTGAATTTGCTGCAGAAATTGAGCTTCTATCTGCCATTCGCAAGGGTGTATTTACCCAAACCAAGGCTGGAAGCTATTTTATTACGATTAAGAATCGCTTCCCAAAGGAATTAATAGTTGATATGCTATGCTTCATGGAGCTTTATCTCGAACTATCGATTATAGTTAAAAGAAATATGCTGCTCAAGGAAAGCGGTATCGACTTTAAGCCTGATACAAATATAAAAGAAAAAATAACCGAAATGCTTTCGCTAAAAAAGAGTATCGGCAAAACCGGATTTCTTGCGCTGTCGCCGATTCTCAGGTTCAGCCAAAAGGATTTGTGGAAGCTTAGCCAAATCCAATAGTAATTTATAATAGCTTATATGAGGCAATATGAAAAAAAACGAACTGTCGGATTTAGTAATCAAATTACTGAAAGATGCCGGAAAACCGCTCCAGCTATTGGAATTATCAAAAATCTTTAAGTATAAATCGAACTCAAAAGAATATCAGGCATTGAAAGAAACGCTCGCCAATTTGGTGAAAGATGGCCTGCTCGTAAAATCAAAAAGGCGCCGCTATTCGCTTTGCGACGAACACCCATCAAGTTTAATTGAAGGCACATTGAAAATCATCGGAGGCAGGGGAGTTCTCGAAACCGAAGATGCCGAATCCATTAAGGTCATTATCAAGCAACGTAACATGAATTGCGCATTGGACGGAGACCGTGTGTTAGTCAAATTACTGGCTGTTCCCGAGGGAAAAAAATTTCGCGGTGAAGTAATAAAAATAGTTGAAAGAAGCGCCAACACATTTGTCGGTACTATCGAAGCCGACGGCAGCTTTTACTTCCTAATACCCGATGACGACAGGTATTATATTGATTTTCTCGTCAATGCCGACAAACTCAACGGAGCAAAAGACGGTGATAAAGTAAGCGCACGTCTTGATTTTTGGGATGATAACCATAAAAGTCCAGTTGCCGAAGTTTTAGAAATCATTGGCAAATCCGGCGATGTTGGAGTGTTATTTAACTCAATTCTAAAAGAGTATTCGCTGCCGGAGCGCTTCTCGGCTCAAGCCGAAAGCGAAGCCTCGGATGTGCCGACCGTTGTCAAGCCTAAAGCGCTTGATAGCCGGCTTGATTTTCGAAAGCATACCGTTATTACAATCGACCCGCCTGACGCAAAAGATTTCGACGACGCTCTGTCAATTGAAACGCTCGAAAATGGCATAATTAGGCTCGGAGTGCATATCGCCGATGTCAGCCATTATGTGGCAGAAGGTTCGAGTATTGACAAAGAAGCACGGAAAAGAGGCAACAGCACATACCTTGTCGACCAAGTCGTGCCGATGCTGCCTGAAAAGCTTTCGAACGAGGTCTGCTCGCTCAAACCGAACACAAACCGGCTGACTTTCTCGGTTATAATGGACTTTACCGCAAAAGGCAAGCTGCTGGATTACCAAATCGGTGAATCGGTTATCAAAAGCAAAAAACGATTCAATTATGACGAAGTTCAGAAAATCATTGAAGGCGCCAAGACAAGCCCATTGAAGGATACAATAATGCTGCTGCATAGTCTAGCGCAAACGCTTCGCAAAAAACGCTTCCAGACAGGCGGTATCGACTTTGAATCGAAAGAGCCAAAGTTCATTCTCGGCGAAGACAAGCGACCGGTTAATGTCGTTTTGCGAACTTCAAACGAAGCTACGCAACTGGTCGAAGAGTGTATGCTTGCCGCAAACAAAACCGTAGCTGCATACGTGAAAACACGGTCCAAAGAGCTGAAGCAGCGCGGTATGCTGCCTTTTTTCTATCGAATTCACGACGAACCTATCTTTTTGAAGTTGGCAAACGCAATGCAAGTAATTTCGAGCTTTTCCAAAGGCGCAAAGCTGAAAGAGCCTAAGTCGAAAGATATTAATAACTTTCTGAAGCAGTTCGAGGATTCGCCTAATAAAAGTGCCGTCCACCAGCTTTTGCTTCGAGCGATGGCAAAAGCGGAGTATTCAGAGCAGAATATCGGGCATTACGGACTTGGTTTTTCGGACTATTGCCATTTCACATCTCCGATTAGGCGTTACCCTGATTTAATCGTTCACAGGCTAATTAAAAAATATCTCAAATGTGAAAAATTAAGCGCTGAAGAGATTTTGAAACAAAAACGGCTGTTATCGGACTTGGGCGCTCACTGCACTGCTACAGAGCGAAATTCGATGGAAGCCGAGCGCGCTTCGATTAAGCTGGCTCAATCGTTGCTCGCCAAGGATAACCTATATAAGGTGTTTGAAGGGACAATTTCCGGTGTTACCAGCTTCGGATTGTTTGTCGAAATCGATGGAATTTTAGCCGAAGGTTTCATCCATATACGCGATTTGCATGATGATTACTATACTTTCGACGAGAAGCAATTGCGGTTGGTCGGTCGACACCATAAAAAAATATATGCTTTCGGAAAAAGACTATCAGTTAAGATTATCGAAGTCGATGTCGGCAAACGCAGAATAGAACTTGCGTTGGCGGAATAGCTTATTTATTTACGAATGATTTCTTCGCAATAATCGAGCATCTGGCGGGCTGATTCGTCCCAAGAAAAGCTCTTTGCCCATTCAATAGCTCCAAGACTCAATTTGTTGAGCAATTCCTTGTCTTCGAATAGTCTAATTAGAATATTAGACAATTCGTCGATATTGCCGTATTCATATAGCAAACCTGATTTTCCGGAGCATACTGAATCCCGTAGTCCCGGAACGTTTGATGATATAACAGGTGTTCCGCAAGCATTTGCTTCGATATTAGAAATTCCCCAGCCTTCTTTCAATGAAGTATTGACAACACAGTGCGAACACTCAAGAATTTCATTTTTTTTCTTTTCTTCAATAAAACCCCAAAAGATTGTATTATTCTCTATTTTTAATTTTTTTGCTAAGCGCTCAAGTTCAGGTTGATAATCTCCTCTTCCGATGATATGCAATTCAGCATTTGGAAAATGTTCTATAACTTTTTGAAACGAAAATAATAAATGGTCAACGCTTTTATATTTTTTTAAACGGCCGATATAAGTAATTGTATATTTTGGGTACTTCTGAGCCAATTCCATTTTAAATTTACTCTGGTCAATGGCGTTGTAGATAATCCTGAAGTTCTCTTGTTTAAAGCCTTTGGCGACGAACTCATCCAATGTGCTTTGCGAAACGACGGCAAACGGTGTGTTCTTATAAACAAAATCTATTAGTTTTTCTCCTGCATAAACATATAAACCAGAAACAAAACCAGTTTCTCGAAATATGCTTTTACCAAAGAAATGGTGGCTGATAGCCAATAATTTATTTTTAACGAAAAGCGGGGTATAGAACGGAATTTTATTAATATCGTCGATAACCAAGTCATAACTGTGCCGTCTGTTCAGCTCCTTGAATTTGCCCGGAACGCTATAGTTGAATAAATTGCGATTACCGTGTCTTATGACTCGGATACCGTCGATTATTTCCTCGCCGGGCAAACCTTCAGCTTTGCAGGCGAGCAGAGTAATATCATGTCCCATTGCGGCTATTCGACTGAAAATTTCATGGAAATGCACTTTAGCGCCGCCTCCAAGCGGATTCTTAATGTCTTGCCAATTAATTGCTAATATTTTCATGTTCTGGCATGCCGGTTGAATTACTTATTTTATGTTTTAAAAATAAAATATTGAAATCAAGGACTTACAAAAATGACAATAAATTCAATAACCGAAAAGAACAAAAAACGGAGAACAATAAACAACACATGGCTAATATGCGCCGTATTGTTATTTGGATTGACCATTTCTTGCTCTGCGCCGAGAAATTTCAAACATGGCGCAAAAAGTAATGGTAAAAATAACACAAATATCGAGACTAATGCTGAAAATTTTTACAATAATTCTCAGAATGTTGCCGATTCAAAGGAAATTGCCCGAAACAGAAATGCAAATAACGCTGCTCAGGATAGCGGAATGGGGGATTCAAATGAATCTTGGGCTGTGATACCGATTCTTCAGGACCAGATGCAGGAAATTAAATTCGAACAAAATGAAATTAAAAGCAGGTTGAATTCATTGGAAAACGACGTGAGTTACTTGAAATCCAAGTATGGAAGCGACAATTCACATAATGTCAATTCAACAAAAGAAACAATTGCCGGAGAAAAACCAGCAAATATTATTCTGTCTGATGAAGTAGTCGTCGAAAAGCCAGTCCAGCAAAAGACTTCAACAAAAAAGCAGGATGCTCCTTCAGAAAAACAAATGAAAAAAGCCGGCAAGAAGCCAGCGAAAATCAAGAAAACAAGCCATAGTTCTAGCGTTAAGAGCGAATCTCAGACTAATAAACCCTCAGAACCAGCAGTATCTCGAAAAAGCGCTCCGGCAGCAAATACAGACGCAAAACCAGATGAAAACAAAGCCGTCAATGCTCTTGTCGAAGGCAGATATGACGAATCGTTGAACTCATTAATTACTTTGGCAGCAAGTGAAAAAAATCCTCAAAAGCTGAACCAATACCATTATTACATTGGCGAATCATATTTCGGATTGAAGCAATACGAGCAAGCCGTCGGATATTTCAACAAAGTCATCAAATCGAACAATGCCACAAAAAAAGCCGAAGCGCAAATGATGCTCGGCGAAACGCTTTTGCGGCTCGGTCAAACCGACGAAGCCCGCAAGGCATTGGAAACTATGGTCGAAAACTATCCTCGAAACCAATATTCAAATCGCGCAAGAAAGTTGTTACAGCAAATTTAATGCTAATTTTCTTTGTAAGTTTTTAACCTGATAATATGGAAAGTTACTGCAGCAGCGATTATTAATAAAATGACCGTTAGCCACCATTGCCTGTTGAAGAATAATATCGATGTTAAAATCGTTCCCCAAAGGAATGATATTGCTGAGATTTTCACTTTCATCGGCACTCCTTTTTTTTCGTAATAATGCCTAATGTAAGAACCGAAAAACTTGTTGGAGAGCAATTTTTTATATAGTCTTTCAGAGCCGCGAATCCAGCAAGCCGCCGTCAGCAACAAGAACGGAGTTGTCGGTAAAATCGGAATAAATATGCCTATTATCCCCAAAATTAAAGATATACTGCCCGCTATGATTAATATGATTTTTTGAAACATAGACTATATTCGTTCGTAATAGCTGAATACAAAATTATGTTTTTTTTAATTTAAAAATAATCATGTTCCAAGTAATATTTAATAAATGCTTTTT
>CAYLSY010000083.1:0-8931 GCA_964386275.1 uncultured Hyphomicrobiales bacterium | reverse complement strand
TTTCCGAATGAATATACCAAAAATAAATATATAATATATTATTATAATACTTACTTATTAATATGAACCGTGAATTAAAAATATTATGCCTCGAAGACAACCCCAACGATGTCGAACTGATTCGCAATGCAATTGACAATAGCGATATTAATTATTTTATGTCCGAAGCCCGCGATGAGCAAGAATATAGAAAACTCTTAACAGAGAGTCAATTCGATATTATCTTTTCGGATTATTCATTGCCTTCATTCGATGGCTTAACGGCATTGGAAATTGCAAAAGAATTAAGTCCCGGAACCCCGTTTATTCTAATATCAGGCACAATTGGCGAGGACGCTGCTATTGACAGCATGCTCAAAGGCGCAACGGATTATATACCTAAAAGCAAACTATTTAGATTAGTTCCTTCCATAAAAAGAGTAATTAAAGAGTTACATGAAAAACGTATTAGAAAGGAAATAAGCGACGCCTATAAGTTATTGGTCGAGCAATCACTGCACGGCATGGGAATTTTATCGGAAGAAGGTTTCTTGTTTTTCAATAGTAAATTGATTGATTTATTCGGTTATTCAAAAGATGAAATCCGGAGTTTTTCATTAAACGATTTCATCGAAATTATTATTCATCCATCGGATAGGACATTAAAAAGAAAGAAGTTGCTTCAGCAGCTCGAAAGCAGAATATCCAATAGCAAAGATACTTATCGGATTCAGCGAAAAGACGGAGCAATCAGAGACATACAAGATATATCATCTCCGATTGTATACAAAGGGAAACAATCGCTCCAAATCATCTTCAATGATATTACCGAAGAAAAAGAAGTACAAGAGCAAATTAAGGCAAGCGAAGAAAAATATCGTCTGTTATTCGAAACAATGGCACAAGGCGTCGTCTTTCAGGATTCGCAAGGACGAATAACATCGGCGAATTCTATGGCTGAAAAAATTCTCGGTTTAACTATTGACCAATTGATGGGAAGAGAGTCATATGACCCTCGGTGGAAAGCAATTCGCGAAGATGGTAGCGCTTTCCCCGGCGACGAGCATCCGTCAATGATTACATTAAAAACCGGAAAACCAGTCAATAATGTAATTATGGGAGTATATAATCCAAAAGAAGAGATTTATAAATGGATTCTAATTAATTCTATTCCGTTGTTTAAAGACAATGAAAACACCGCAAATCAGGTTTATACTACATTTGTCGATATTTCGAGCTTAAAGAATGCCGAAAACGCCCTTAGGGCAAGCGAAGAGCGATACAAAAACTTGATTGAGAATCTAAATGAAGGCTTTTCCGTTCATGATTTAAATTTGAACATCATTTTTGCTAACGAAAAGTTCTGCGAAATGCTTGGTTACTCGCTCGAAGAGCTTAAAGGCTTGAATACGCTAGAACTTCTCGACGAGAACAATCAAAAAAAATTAATCTATTCTTCAAGCTTGAATAATAAAACAAAAAAACAATATGATTTGGAATTTATATCAAAAAGCGGGAAAAAAGTCTATACAATAGTATCGCCATCAGTTCTATATGACGAGAATAACCAAATTGTTGGCAGCTATGCAGTTATTACGGACATTACTCAAAGGATACTCGATGAGGATGAAATAAGGAAAATTTCGGCTGCTATCGAACAAAGCCCGCTATCAATAATTATAACTAATTTTGATGGAATTATCGAATATGTCAATCCAGCTTTATTAGAAAGGACAGGCTATACTATCAATGAACTTATTGGCGTAAAAACTAATATTTTTGGTTCTGGCAAAACACCCAGTTCAGTGTATGCTGAACTCTGGTCAAAAATAAAATCCGGCGTTACTTGGAAAGGCGACTTGCTGAATAAAAAGAAAAACGGTGAATTATTCTGGGAATCCATGATTATTTCCCCAATTACAAATCATAGCGGGGAAATCACTAATTTCCTTAGTATCAAGGAAGACATAACGGAAAAAAAGCGAAATGAAGAGAGGATAAAAACCCTAACCACAGCGGTCGAACAATCCCCAATTGGTTTTGTTTTATGCAATAAAGACGGGATTATCAATTACTCAAATCAAAAATTCTCTGAATTTACCCATTATTCCTCGGATGAGATTCTTCATAAAAGAATTGATTTCTTTATTCCGATTTGGACTTCCAGCAAGAAACAATTCAGCATCGACCAAGCTATACTATACGGCAATGAATGGCACGGCGAAATAGAGCTAAGGACGAGGAATAATAATAAATTCTGGACTGCAATTTCACTATCTCCCATCAAAGACAACCAAGATAAAGTTATTAATTTTGTTATCACTTTCGAAGATATTACAGAAAGGAAAGCGCTTTTATCCGATTTAATTGAAGCAAAAGAAAAAGCCGAAGAAATGAGCCGACTTAAATCGAGTTTTTTGTCTAATATGAGCCATGAGCTTAGAACACCTATGGTTGGTATTCTCGGATTTGCCGAGTATCTAAACAAAGAGCTTGAAAAATTAGGAGACGAAGAGCTAAACGACATGGCTCGAATGATACTTAAAAGTTCAAAACGCTTGATGAATACTCTAAATTCAATCCTCGACCTTTCGCGAATCGAAGCAAATAAGCAAGAAATGCGAATCATATTGTATAATCTTAAGGACTTACTATCCGAAAGTATACACTATTTAGAACCCATCGCTAAACAAAAGGGACTGAATTTGATAATGGAAGTATTGGATAATAATGCCACTTGCGAAGTCGACGAAGACATGATTATCCAAATTGCCAACAATTTAATAGATAACGCTATAAAATTCACTTTTAAAGGTGAAGTAAGAATTGAAATAGGCAGCGTAATCAAAGATTCGAACAAGTTGGTTTACTTTAGAGTAATTGACACAGGCATCGGCATCGACCCAAAGTATCATAACATTATTTTCGACGAATTCCGCCAAGAAAGCGAAGGCATCCAACGCAATTTCGAAGGCGCTGGCTTGGGGCTGACCCTTACTAAAAAGTATGTCGAGCTTTTAAACGGCAAAATCGAACTAACGAGTAAACCTGCGGAAGGTTCAACATTTTCAGTTTTCTTCAAATACTCGCCAGACCCTAATTATTTAAGTGAAACCATAAGCGCAGAGCCTCGGGAATCGAGCCTCGTATTTCCCCAAAAAATTCTTCTCGTTGAAAACGACGATATGAATAAAATCATTACTAAAAAGTATTTGGAAGGACTATGCGAATTCGATTTCGCTTTCAACGGCGAAGAAGCTGTCGACCGGATTCAAAAGAATCAATACGATTTAATACTGATGGATATAAATTTGGGCCACGGTATGACCGGAGTCGACGTTATGCTTTTTGCAAGGAATATTGAATATTATAAGCATATTCCAATTATTGCCTTAACTGCTTACGCTATGTCCGGCGACAAAGATGAATTTCTTTCGAAAGGCTTCGATGCTTATATCTCGAAACCTTTTACCAAGGAATTATTAATTAATACAATTAAATCATTGTTCTAATTTTAATAACACCTACTTTAGAATAATCACCGGCACAGTTTCTGATACTCTGCCCGTATTTAGCCTAATAAAATATACTCCACTGCTCATGATATTGACATTAATCGGAATATCATACTTACCGTAAGACAGGCTAACGCCGCTCAAAGGTTTTGCGACTATGCCTCCGATTTCATCGAATACTTCAACAGTAACATCGGCGGCGCTGTTCAAGCCGAACGAGAATGTAAAAATATCCTGAGTTACCGGATTGGGGTATAAACAGAAAATCGTATCTGCATTAGGTCTCGACGAATAGTGATTAATGAAAATACTTGAGTATTGTTTTGCAAGCTCTTTTAATGCAATGGCTTGTTGCTCCAACTCCAATGAATCATTCGCCACGAAAATCGCAAAAGTAACCCTAGCCGTATCTCCGGATTTTAGGTTGACCGGACCTGCGCCGATAACAGTGGAAATATCGGTAGTATTTGATATTTTTCGACCGATGCCGCTCGAAAGGGTCTGCCATTTTTCGCTGGCCGTGAAGCCATTGTAAACGCCGGGGTTATCGATTTCCGTTCCATTGTTGTCCATTGCCCAAAAATTTACTTTTTCGTCGGATAATAATTTAATGCCGACCCATGGCAAAGTCGTAACTTTTATATTTTTAACAATTCCATATGCATTTTCGAACATATACTCTGCAACATTATTACTGCCCGATGGGCCAATATCCCAGTCAAAATATAGACCAGCAAATAGAGAATCGTAATCCAATTCGTTCCGGTTGATAATGTCATAAGAAGTGATTATCATATTTCGATATTTAATGTCATCGAACTGGTAGGTTCGTTGCATTACATCAACACAAACAGCCGAAGAATCGCAAATATCTCCGAACTCGCAATAGGCTTCCTCTGCCGCAACTGCTCCCGACGAGTCCAAGGAGATTACTTTCTTTGCGAGCAATGTTTTATTTTGGCGCATTTGGTTGCTCGAGCGCGCAACATCGGACAAACGTCCGGGAGCGGCAATCATGAAAGCCCCTTCGTATAATAAATTATCGCTATCATTGAAATAAACGCCAAAACCTTGTGTGTTATATGGATAATCATTATAAGCGAAATTGCCTCTGCTGTTCAAAGTAAGCTTAAGATTATTCTTAGAAAGCAGCCTATAGGACGGATTCAGCGTGATTCTTTCGACGGCGCTTCCTTGGTATACATTATTCTCAAAAACTTCAATATTAACATCCGCATTATAATCCATCTGCACATCATTTGGAGTAATGAATTTTAATTTCAGAGTTGGATTGAATGATTCCAAAGACTGCATTTCGCCAATAAACACGCTATCGACTATAAATTGAAAGCTATTGCTGGTTTGAAGCGATGGCTTAATATAAACGTTATTTACTGGTGATAATACATTTAGCACGGTAGCATCAATTTCGATTTCATCGCCGGCTAAAAAGAGATTATCGTTACGTTGATTCTTAAAAATAATATTAGAAATAGTCAAAGCCTTCAAATTCTCCGCCGAAACCGATTTAAGAGCATTCACCCTGCCCTTGCCAATCAATCCGGCATAGTATGGATTAAGTGAATCTATATTGTCGGAAGCAGATTTCACATGTTCAATTACTTGTATCGGCAAATAATCGGGATAAGTCAAATAAATCATAGCAGCCACAGCCGCAGCACACGGCGATGCCATCGAAGTGCCGCTCAAATGTTCGTAAGAATTGTTAGGTACTGTTGAATATATGCTTACTCCGGGCGCCGATACGTCGACCGATGGATGATGGTTGGAAAACCAAGCAACAGTATCGACATCATCGACTGCAGCAACTGACATCACGCCGTCATAAGAAGAAGGATAATAGTAGGTTTTTTGCCCGTCGTTGCCGGCGGCAGCGACGATAACAGCGCCGAAGCCTTCGGCGGCTGTAATGATTTCCTGTTCAGACTGGGATTTTGTCGAGCTGCCCCAAGAACAGTTGATGACTTTTGCGCCGGTTTTAGCTGCATAGAGAATACCTTCGTAACCGCGCAAGATTGAATTGCTGCCCGGGTTATCGTTTCCGCATTTAACCGGAAGGATTTTCACGTTTTGGGCTGTTCCGCATATACCGATGCCATTATTAGCCACTGCGGCAACAATTCCAGCAACATGAGTACCATGACTGTTACCTGGATAAGGGTCATTGTCTTCGCCTTGGCTACCGATGAAATCCCAGCCACGCCAATCATCGACAAAACCGTTGCCGTCATCGTCCAATCCGTTGGCGCTTTTATCATTTCCTAAATCATCTTTGCCGGTTTCGCCCGGATTCGACCATATGTTCGCAGCCAAGTCGGGATGAAGATAATCCACGCCTGTATCGACAATACCTACAACTATGGTATCGTTCAGCGGAATATAGTCCCATGCTTCGAAAGCGTAAACATTTGTTAAATAGTATTGATAAGTAATTTCCGGGTCGTTAGGAACAGTATTGATTTTTCGAACAGGTACCGGTTCGGTATATTCGATTTCACCTGAAGTCGATAGTTTTCGTGCTATGGTCAGCGGAACTACATTGGTTGAATATGCAACGATGAAAATTTTGGATATTTCATTCAATTTATCACGTAAAACCATATAATTATGCGTATTACGCCGCAAGGAATTATGCGGTGACTCGATTTCGAGCAGTTTGGGATTGACAATTGGTTTGCAAGAAACGAAATTGAAACTTGGATACATTTCATTCAAACGCTCGATGATTTGTTCACCAGAAAAGTGTCCTAAAATATACGGAGAATCGCTTTTGAACTTAATAATGACAGCATTTGGTACAAATAGTTCGTCGTTTTGCTCTTCGGAATAAAGAAGAACGGCATTAATCGCCATGAGCATGATTAAAATGATTAGAGTAAAGATTTTCATAAGATAAATTTTTTTTAAGAAATAAATTATTACAGAACTATTTCAAAACTACGAAATTTCCACTAATTGATTCAATCCAAGACGTGCCGATAGCAGAAATTCTATAAAAATAGCATCCTGTCGGGATTGATTTGCCATTTTCGTCCATCAAATCCCATCTAATAGTATTATCCCCTAACCTCAGATTTTGTTTTAAAGTCCTGATTTTCTGACCGGAGAAGTTATAAATATCGATTGTGCCTTGATAATCCTGGTCCGATGCAAACAATTTGAACATTATTTCAGTGTAATCGGCTGCAGGATTCGGCGAAATTACATTGCCAGCCAACCATCCGTTTTGCAAAACAAATACTCTTATCGAACTGTAAGCTTTATTGCCAGTAGCATCCATGGTTTCGACAGTAAAAATATTATCCCTATAATCAAGTGAATCCGGAATAAATGTGAATTGCGCCTTGAGCGGAATATCAGCGCCATAGCTAACGAACGAGTAGTTTTTTGTGTTTGCTTCAGTCTGGATTGGGCTGTTGATTCTTATTATTGTATTATCCTTATTTGTAATCGGCAATCGCGAGTTATCGTTTATACGAATTTCGACCAAGGGCTGAACCGAAACATAAGATTCATCCATGATTTTTATGCCGTCGCAGAATACTTCAATTTCCGGCGGAACGTTATCTTCTTTTAATTGAAACGAGGCGCTCGTTTTATTATTAAAAGTATAAAGCTCGTATTTATGAGGATTTTCATTTACCTTGGATGATATAGTGTTTGAGATTGAACTATTAAGCGTGCTGATTTTTTTGACAACGCTCAAAGAATCGTTGATTGGGATTGGACCTATTGTATCGAGTTCGGTCGAAATCATTGTGGATTCAGCAAAAATTTGAGTTAAAAGATTTGTGGAATCGACATCTCGGCGCAACGATAGGTTTTTAATCCGAAAAGCAGTTTCAAGAGTGTCGCCGCGAAGTGTTGTATCGCTTGTGTTCATGGAACTTGAAATGAATAATTCCGGTGAAGGTTCGTAAACGAAATTGATGGAATTAATTATTGGTTCGACATTTCGCGAAGTTCTTTGCAAATCAAATGCTATTTTTAAATAATTATACTCATCAGCATTTATTTCGCTTAGTGAATTTAGCCCAATTTTCACATCCATCAAAGTATCAGTTCTATTCTCATTTGCGTTAATACCGAGCAATTTAGCTTTATAAGTTACATCGTTATTAAATCCATCAGCTTGAATACTCAGGTACTGCCATTTTTCGGCAGGACCGCAAATGCCGGTAGAAAAAGTACCGCTATTGACGGGAATCCGAATTGTATCGAAGACTTCTACTCGTTCGCCGCTCCAGTTGACCGCTTCGGGATACTGCCCGGGAATGGCTCCGCGTTTACCGACAAAGAAATATGAATCCAACAAGCTTAGGCTGTCAGCCAAAGTAGAACCGTATTCTTTCAATATCATTTTCATAGTGTCGAGCGAGCCGAAAGTGTGCCATTCGTTATGTTTTTCCATTAAATTGAATGCCACGTCGCAACTTGCCATAAAAATATAATCTTCGGAATCGACTGAATCCCGAAGAAATCTGTTCATACGAACGCTAGTCGAATCATAGCGCAAATCGCCACTACCGAATGTGTACCAATTCCTCAGCGCTTTGAAGCTGCCGTCTTCGCCGGATATCACAAGCAAATTGATTCCGTTCGGCACCGACCAGGGATTATTGACTTCGACGTATTGGACATTATTAAAATTAATCACACAATTGCGGATATTATCGAACAGCGAATCTGTCCTTGAACCAAGTAAATGATAAGGATATTTCTTATATTCAAGCCTTAATGCGGTTGAACCGTCATTATCGAAAACTTCGATTCCATCCATATTAAATGATGAGCATACCTTGTTAATTTCTTCTTGAGAGACTGGATTGGATTTAATTTGCTCATTCGCAGTATAGAACGGCACAATGAGAGCCGGAAGCGAATCGTTACCTGACGAAAAGTAGCAAGAGGCATTTAAACAATAATTTTTTCCGTTTTCCAACTGAATTTCGGGCAGCCAATCGACATGAGAATCAAAAATTTGAATTTCGTTCTCCTTCGATTCATAGACCAATGAATTATTAGGCGCAGAACCGGAGTAGATCGAGAACTTGTATGAAAAATCATGGCTCTTTGTATCGTCATCAGTCAAAGGATTGATTATTCGAAACATAGGATTTTTGTAGTAGACGTTCCAATTGTCCTGCGGGTCAAGTTTCGCCAAGCCATTCGGAAGCACATGAACATACAGTATTGCAGTGTTATCAGAAATGTTGTTATCATTGACAGTATTGAATGGGTCAGCTATTATAGTAAACTTGTGAATGCCTTCCATATTTAATACAGGAAAAGTAGCCCGAAAAGCGGCAGAATTGCATAAACCGTTAACTAGATAGTATAAAGTGTCGGTTTGAGTTCCGAATTCTCGAACTATTTGGATATTGAAATTTTTATCGAAGTTATAACCTATATTATA